>CAJTRU010000003.1:51161-129725 GCA_910579085.1 uncultured Lachnospiraceae bacterium
ATATAATGTTTATGCTGGAAATGGAAGATACAAAGTTGAAATTATATTAAAATCTGGCCGTTGACACGTAAAAGCAACCATTTTCCAGGAATACTATTGCAGAAAATAAAAATATATATTAGTTTTTATATATTTAACAATAACTGATGTAGTTTGTTTTTTGTTTGATATGTATCTTGAAAAGAGATATGTACTTTAATAGAATTTTGGATTTTAAGATAATAATATTAAACGAAAAAATTTTATGGCATATTTGTTAAATAAATTGCATCTAGGAGATGAAAGGATTCTACATACGAAATATATAATTTGTAAAATAAACTTTTGTTGTAATAATGCATGATACAATAAATGTAAATATGAAACACAAATAGCTTTAAGTTATTTAAAACGATTAGTTAAGGGGGCGGTTCAAATGAGAAAAATTATATTAGTTATTTATGGCTTGTTGGTATTAGTCCTTGCTTCTGGTTGTGGAATAACAAAAGGCAGCAGGAATGCTGTCGGGAATAACACAGAGAATGTAGGATATGAAGAAAACAGTAATTCTGAAAAAATAGGTGTATACCAGAATGTAGATTACCAGAAATATAAAAATGCAGATGAATTAGTTGGTTCAACAGATTTAGTTTTTTCTGGTACGGTTTACGAAAAAAGATGTGAGTTATTAGATGAAAGGATGGATAAATCTGGTGTTATAACAGATGAAGAGAAAACTTTATGTACTGTATATGGTGTTTATATTGATAAAGTTTATAAAGGTGATATAGAGCAGGATATTGTTTATGTAGCAGCTACAGGTGGTGAACTGGAGAAGAATAACCGTATATATTCAGGAGAAACAGTTAATCTGGATATAGATAACAAATATTTATTTTTTGCGTCAGATTATTCGGATTATGGAGAGGAGTATCTAAAGATGGTTAATGTGCACCAGTCTGCTTACAGCATGGATGATGAAAGTAATAAAAAACGTATTACAGCAGTTGGTAATAATAGTGGTATTACATTGTCTGAAATATTTGAAGTAATTGGTAAATAGTTAATATTTATTGTTGTTTATAGCTTTAGCAATATTCAAAAAAATATACTAAAATCTCACCGTTGATGGGTAAAAATGACCACATCTTATTAAAATTATTGAAAAGAATAAAAGTATATGTTAGGCTGTTGATAGTTAATAACAACTGATACAGCCTGTTTTTAGTTAATGTATATATTAAAAGGGTATATACTTTTATGGAAATTTAGATTTTAAAAAATACATAGTGTGAATGGTTATGGCTGGATATTATGGATTTTGAGATAGTATTAAATAAAGAAATGTTGTGACTAGTAATCCTGGTATAATGGATTATATATAGAAATACTATGACGTTTCCACAGCAATTTGATATATCAAATGTAAATGCGAAATATAGGTAACTTTAAACTATACAAAATAATTAGTTAAGGAGGGCGGTTTAAATGAGAAAAATTATATTAGTTATTTATGGATTGTCAATATTAATTATTGCCTCTGGTTGTGGAATAACAAAAGGCAGTGGAACTTCTGCTGGAAATAACACAGGGAATGTAGGATATGCAGGGAACAGTAATTCTGAAAAAATTAATGTAAACCAGTGTGTAGATTACCCGGGATATAAAGATGCAGATGAATTAGTTGGTTCAACAAGTGTAATTTTTTCTGGTACGGTTTATGAAAAAAGATGTGAACTATTAGATGACAGGACAGACAAATCTGTTAGTATACCAGAAGAAGAGAAACACTTGTATACTATTTATAGTGTTTATATTGATAAAGTTTATAAAGGTGATATAGAAAAGGATATGGTTTATGTATCAGTTACAGGTGGTGAACTGGAGAAGAATAACCGTATATATTCAGGAGAAACAGTTGAACTGGATATAGATAACAAATATTTGTTTTTCGCATCGGATTATGGAGATGATTATTTAAGCCTGGTTAATATCCACCAGTCTGCTTATATTATGGACGATGAAAGTAATAAAAAACGTATTACAGCAGTTGGTAGTGATAGTGGTATTACATTATCTGAAATATTTGAAGCAATTGGTAAATAGTTAATCTTTATTGCTTTTATATATGTATATTATAGCATGGATGCCAAAAAGCTTGTATATGTTTTTTAAAAGTATGGAATAAGGAATATAGCAGTAATCTGCCATAAGTATAACCAGGTTAAAAAGTATTATGGATTTTATATGCAAAAAGGTTAAAAAGCTTGTGGCATTAATTTAACATAAGAGGGCAATGGGAAGCTTAATATATATAATGTATTTGAAAGCCTGAGGGGATATTAAGCTATGCTTCTTTACGGTGGCTTGCAGAACTGCTGTCATTACTAACCATTTTAACTTCATGCAGAAGCACCTTATATCTTAATGTAGCAGCGTTAATGGCATATATATAACTGTCTATAAGGTCGGGGTCATTTACATTCTGCAATCCCTTATATGCATCTTCAAAGTTTTTCTGGGCTTCAAGCAGGGCCTTTTTCAAGAAATCCTCTTTTTTAGGAGGGTTTCTTTTTTTTGTCTTTAAAAAATTCATAAACAGTCCTTTCAAGCCAGATACCTTGTAAAAAGGTGCAAGGTATCTGGTTACTGTGCAGGTAGTTTTTTAGCACAGCAATAAAATAATATGATTAAAAGGGTTCTTATATATAATTATAGACAGCGTTGGAAAAAATATGCAGACAAGCACGAATTTTTTGCAGACATGCTTAATAGAAATATATTAGGAAAAAGCTCACATATTTCTTTAACAACATGGCGGAAGGAGGCAAAATGTAATGAATATTATGTATATAATGGCATTTATATTAATTTTTTCTTTAGTATCTAGAACCTTTGGGGTAAATCCTTTTAACCTGCTTGCCAATATGCTGCTGAGGGTGTTGTCAGGCATTATATTTATTAGTATTTGTAATTATCTGATATTTATTTCAGGTAAGAATTTTCATGTAAATATTAATGAAATAAGCCTGGTGGTTTCAGCACTTCTTGGTATGAGCGGGGTATGTTTTCTATATCTTTTCCAGTGGGTTTTAACAATAATGTAGTAAAAATTTATACAAAATATCCAAAGTTACTAGTGTTTGACAAAATTCTATTATGGTGTTATATTATCCCCACACTTAGCAGGGAGGTAATGTCCATGAAAGAAATTGTTATGTTAAATATATTAATATTTGCAGTGGCAGGCGATTTACTAGATTATAAAATCAGAAATCCTGTAATTATTGCAGGCTGGATGGCAGGAATATGTATAAATGCTTATTCAGATATGTTTTATGGCATATTCTATACTATATTTTGCATAGTAATTACAATTTTAGCTGGCTTTCCTCTTTTTATGGCAGGAGGGGCTGGTGCAGGAGACATTAAGCTTTTTTCTGTAATTGGAGGGCTTTATGGGCTTTATTTTCTTGTAAAAGTGGTAATGTTGTTTCTATTAATGGCAGGTGTTATTTCATTTGTAAAGTTAATAAAAAAAAGGGCACTGGTATCAAGAGTAAAAGCTTTTATTTATTATATTTTACATATTGGGATTATTAAAGACAGGTACTATAACATGGAACGTGATGGCACAGAGTTTGCTATATGCCTTGCGCCTGTAATAGCGGCAGCATATTTTATTACATTATTCTTTGTGGAAGGAGGGTAAAAATTTGAGAAGAATGTTGCTGGCTGTTTTAGCAGATGCGATGTATTCTAGCAGGTTTTCAGATTATATAAGCCACCATAAAAATGTGTTAATTGATTTGATAACATTTACTAGTATAAGCAGTGCAGAAGAATATGTAAAACATAGCAGAATAGATATACTTCTTGTGAGTGGCAGTATGGCGTGTGAAGCTGGAGAACTGGGTAATATTAAAAAAATAATAGTGCTTTCAGATGGAAGTTATACAGGGCATAGTGAGTATCCAGTTATATTCAAATACCAGCCAGCAGCACATATTTTAAAAGAAATCTTCGCACAGGTGGCGGAAGATGATAATATACCAGGCATGCCAATAATACATACATCAAAACATGCAGAGTTAATTGCTGTATATTCACCATATGGTGGCAGTGGCATAAGTACATATGCAAGAAATCTTTGTGCAGGAATGGCAGGCAGTAATAATGTATTATATGTCAACCTTGAAATATTTGACAGCTTTGCAGAGTTTGAAGGTAACAGGGATAACAATGAATATATATGTGGCATGTCTGAGGCTGTATATTATATAAAACAGAAAAAGGATAAGCTTGCATTTAAACTTGGTTCTATTATTAAACATCATAAAGAAGGATATAATTATATACTTCCAGTTGGAGACTACAGGGATTTATATAGTATATTACCAGAAGATATGGAATGTTTCACTGACGTACTGGGCAGTGGGATGATGTATGACAAGGTTGTTTTTGACGTTGGATATATTCATGGGTCATCACTAAAGTTGTTACAGGTTTGCGATGTGGTAATTATGCCTGAAGCATCTGGACAAATACAGGAAAATAAGCAACATTCTTTTGAAAGGCTTCTTATACGTAACGGAATGGATAAAGTTATACAGAATATCCAATATGTGCCAATGAAAGGCAGGTGGGCTGGAAATTAATGCAAAAGAACTGGATAAAATAAAAAGGAAATTACAGGAACAATTAATAAAAAGTATATCACAGGAAAACCCAAGTACAGAGGATGAAATATATGAGATAATAGAAAGAAGTGTCCTTATTGAAGGCAGAAGTGTTTTTATTACAGCAGACGAAAAACAGTATCTTGTAAAAAGTGTATATAATTCTATAAAAGGACTGGATGTATTGCAAGATATTTTGGACAATCCTGATATTACAGAAATAATGGTAAATGGGCCTGGACATATTTTTATCGAAAAGGATGGAAAGGTGACGGAATATCCTGGACATTTTTCAAGTTTACAGAAGCTTGAAGATGTAGTGCAGCAGATTGTTGCAAAAGTAAACAGGATGGTAAATGAGGCTAACCCTATTGTAGATGTAAGGCTTCTTGATGGTTCGAGGGTTAATATAGTGTTACCACCAGTTTCATTAAACGGGCCAGTGGTAACAATAAGAAAATTTCCTAAAAACCCTATGACTATGGAAAAGCTGGTTAGTATAGGTTCTATTAGCACAGAGGTAGCGGATTTTTTAAGGATGCTGGTGACAGCCAGGTACAATATTTTTATAAGTGGCGGTACAGGCAGTGGAAAAACTACATTTCTTAATGTATTGTCTAATTATATACCATCAGATGAAAGAATAATTACAATAGAGGATTCAGCAGAATTACAGATACAAGGTATTCCAAACCTTGTAAGGCTTGAAGTAAGAAATGCTAACGTTGAAGGAAAAAATGCAGTGACAATACGTGACCTGCTTAAGTCAGCGTTGCGCATGCGTCCCCGACAGAATTATTTTAGGAGAGGTAAGGGATGCTGCTGCGTGTGAGCTGTTAAGTGTGATGAATACGGGGCATGATGGCAGCCTGAGTACTGGACATGCCAATAGTACACAGGATATGCTTAACAGGCTTGAAACGCTTGTACTTATGGGAATGGATATTCCGCTGTTAGCAGTAAGAAACCAGATTGCTTCTGCTATTGATATAGTTGTACAACTTGGAAGGCTTAGGGATAAATCAAGAAAAGTGCTTGAAGTGGCAGAGGTAACAGGGGTAAAAAATGGCGAGATAATATTGCATCCCATATATAAGTTTGTTGAAACGGGTACTGATGAACATGGAAAAATAAATGGTGAACTGAAGTTTTCAGGTAATGGGCTGTTTAACACTAGTAAACTTGCACATGCTGGCCTGCTGGATGAATATGCATTATAAAGGAGTTATATTGAAAAAGCAACAAAGTAAAGTTGTAAAACATAAAGAGTTTTACAAGGCATTTTCCATTGGATTTTTTAAAGCATTTATAATTTTATTCCTGTTTTACAGGTCAATAGTGGTTTCATTTGTTTTTGCTTTAGTTTATGGAGTGTTTAATATTAAATTTTATAAAAAGAAACATCTGGAAGACTGGCGGTGGCAGATGAATTTAGAATTCAGGGAAGTTATGACTGCTGTATCTTCAGCATTAAATGCAGGTTATTCAGTTGAAAACTCTTTTAAAGAAGCAAAAGAAGATTTAGTGCTTTTATATGGTAATAATTCTGTAATGGTTAAAGAGCTTGATAAAATTAATTCGCAGATTATGCTTAACAGGCCGCTTGAAATAGTCCTTACAGAATTTGCACAATACTGCCAGGTAGAGGATATTAGTAATTTTGCAGAAGTATTTTATACAGCAAAGCGTACAGGTGGCAATCTTATTGAAACAGCAAGGTCAACGGCAGATAAGATTAGCAGTAAAATAGAAACCAGCCGTGAAATAAAGACAATGGTAGCTGGCAAAAAGATGGAAGGCAGGATTATGGCTTATATACCATTGGGGATAATAGTTTATTTCTGGATAAGTTCACCAGGATTTCTTGACTGTCTATATGCTCTAAGCGGAAGGTTTGTTATGACTATATTGTTAGTGGTTTATTTAGCTGCGTTTAAGTGGAGTGAAAGGATAGGTGATATATCTGTCTGAAATTATTATATTATCCTGTTGTATTATTTTTCTTATATTGATTGTTGTATTTATCCAGATTAATTTTAAAAGGAAAAAGGCCAGTATGGGGAAATTGCCAGGAGTGGACAATATATTTATAAAAAGGATTTATCCTGCTGCAATAAGCATATACAACTTTTTAAAAATTAAACTGCATTTGTCTTTCAACAGCAGTAAGATTGAAAATATTAAAAAAATTAATACAGGGCTTGATAATGCCAGTGCAGAAAAGTTGTATTTTTGTAAGTTATTTTCAAAAATTATTGTTGTGGTTGTTTGTACAATTTTAATAATAATAGCTATTACAGTAACATCTGGTGAAGAAAATATTCTTGAGAAGGGATATTTTATAGAAAGGGACAAACCAGAAGGAAGCAGCAAGGAAGAGAAATTAGGCGTTTCTATTGATGGGGAAGAACAAGAGATGATGATTGGTATACCAGCGAGGAAATATAATGATAAAGAACTTGAAGTTAAATTTAAGGAGGCTATGGAGTATACCAGAAAAAATTATCTTGGTGGGAACCCATCATCAGAAAGTGTAAGTAAAAGTTTAAACCTTGTTTCTTATATACCAGATAGTGCAATTAGTATATCCTGGGAATGTGATACAGGCAATATAGTAAATAATGATGGCACACTTGAACGCTCACAAATTACAGAACCAGTAGTAGTACAGATAATAGCCGTATTTTCATATTATGATACAGAAAAAACAATGCCATTAGAATTTACAGTGTTGCCTGTGGATAAAAGCAGCAAGGAAATTTTATGGGATAAGTGGAATGAAATGTTTTCTGAACTATCAGAGTTATCAGGCAGTAAGGAATTTTTACAATTACCAGCAGAAGCTGGCGGAAAGAAAGTTTCATATAAAGTTCCACAAAAAAATTATATTTTGCTGGTTATCTTGCTAGGGGTAATAATTATTGCACTTATACCAGTAGTTACTAACAGCAGGTTAAATGAAAATATAAAGCAGAGAGAACAGGAGCTTCGTATTGATTACCCTGGGTTTGTAGAAAAATTTGTGCTTTTAATTAGTGCAGGGCTTAATTGTAAAGGTGCATGGTACAGAATGGCAGATGAATATAAAAGACGGCTTCAGGATGGAGGGAAAAAACGGTATCTTTATGAGGAAATGCTGCTAACAAAAAGGCAGATGGAAAGTGGCATGAATGAAGCAAAGGCATATGAACTTTTTGGAAGAAGGACTGGGCTTTTAAAATATATGAAGTTTAGCACATTGCTTGTCCAGAACTTAAAAAAAGGTTCTGATGGTCTTTTAAGAATACTTGAATATGAAGCAGTGGATGTATTAAAAGAAAGACGTGAAAATGCCAGGATACTTGGAGAGCAGGCAGGAACAAAGCTTTTAATGCCAATGGTTATTATGATGGCAGAAGTATTTGCAATAATAATATATGCAGCTTTCCAGAATATGTAGAAAGGAGATGTTATTTTGGTTAAATGGTTAAAAGCTTTCTGGTATGAGGAGGATGGAGTGGGAATTATTGAAATAATTCTTATATTAGTTATTCTTATTATGCTTATTGTTGTTTTCAGGGAAAAAATCCAGGAAATAGTTAAAAAAGCATTTTCTAATATAAGCAGTGATGCTGATAAAGTGAATAAAAGCCTTAATATAAAATAGCTGCTAAATATTAATGGATATTCCAGTATATATAAGAAAGGGGGCAGGTATATAAAAAAGGGAAGTATAACAGTGTTTTTAACGTTTATTTTTGCAATAATGCTCTCGCTTGTCACTGCATTTATAGAACATGTACGTGTTATTACATCTGAAGCTTATGTAACTGTAGCATCTGGAAATGCCATTGAAATGGTGTTTGGTAATTATAATAAGGAATTATTTGATGAGTATGGTTTGTTTGCATATGGCGGATATAATGGCATAGGATTATCAGATTTTGAAAGCAGCCTGGAGGAGATGGTTAATAAAAATATAGAATATAAACCTGATGGGGCTTTAAAGCCATATTCCAATTTATACAGGTTAACTGGTATTTCATGTGAAACAGGAGATTATTATACACTTGATGAAGACAAAGTATTTCTGGGACAGATATCAGATTATATAATTACATCTGCTGCAAGTGATGTGAAAGGTTATTTCCAGGGAAAAGAAAAAAATGATAAGGATATTTTACTGGATGACCTTTTAGATGAAGCAGAAAAGTATGAGGATGGGGCATATAATACTGATAATGGTATGGAAGGTGGAAGCAGTGATAGCGGAGAAGATAATAAAAAACCAACAGAGGAAGAACTTGATGAACAGTTAAAAAACGATTCTGCTGGTGGCAATCCGTTAAAAGCTTTAAAAAAACTTATTAATAATGGCCTGTTGTCTCTTGTTTGTGATGTTTCTGAAGTTAGTGAGGCAAAAATTGAAGCAGCAGACATGGGTTTTTCTTCAAAAGAAAAAGAAGATGATAATTCTTCTGCTGCCAAGTTTTTTAAATCACTGCTGGAAGTAGATGAAAGCCAGGAATTAAATCAGGACAAGCTTTTAGAACAGGTAAAACCAGGAAGTAATGCAGATAAGTTGAAGTATATTTATTATGCAGAGGATGTTTTGCCATCATATGTTGATAGCAGATTTAACACTGTGCATTATGGACTGGAGTATCTTATCGCAGGAAAGGCAACAGAAAAAGAAAATCTTGCATATATTGCCAGACGGCTGCTTGTTATACGTACCCTTGCTAATATGCTTTATGTTAGTACAAATGCATCATTCCAGTCAAAAAGCCTGGCAACAGCAACAGCTATTGTTGGTTTTACAGGAATTGTACCATTAATTACAGGAATTCAGTGGTTAATCCTTACGATACTTGCATTTGAAGAGGCATGTATTGATGTAACTGCACTTATGTCAGGCAAAAAAGTGCCATTAATAAAAAGTGTGGCAAATTTCAAAATGAGGTATGAGGAAATATGTTCTGTATCACATAGCTTTTTTAAGAAAAAAGGAAAGTCTTATCCAAAGGCTGATGGAGGAGTAATTTCTTCTGATGTTTCTTATAAACAGTATTTATTATTACTTGGACTGCTGGTTTCAAAAGAAAAGTTAAAAAACAGGATTATTGATATTATACAGTTTGATTTAAGAGAACGTTTTAACCAGACATTTGAGTTCCGTGACTGTATTTGTGCAGCAGAATGTATTACAAGTTATAATATAACTTATGCGTTTTCTTATATTAATAATGGTTTATTTAACAAAATAAAAACCCAAAAAGCAAACAGAAGTGTGACATCCAGTTACAGTTATGTTGATGATGTGTGGGAATAAGGAATGGAGGTGTAAATAGATATGAAAACATACTGGGGTGTCCTTTATGCAGAAAACAGTAAAATAAAAAAATCTAAAATCTTACAAAATATCAGGATTGCTCCCCGGCATAACTTAGAATATAAATGTAAAAGTACAGTGTGTAAAGGATATCCCTTTGTGTTTTTATATAAAAAAAGTGGTTCTGTAACTGTTGAAGCATCTTTTTGTGTACCAATATTTTTTCTTGCACTGTTTTCATTATTTTATATTTTCCAGTGCCTGTACAGGATAAATTATATACAGGACATACTTGCTGATAGTGCGAGGGAATATGCAGCTTTTGGAACTAAGGCTGGGGCAGTAACAGCTTTTGTAGATGAAAAGATTTTTATAACATATGATGAAGATGCAGATATACCAGTATGCCATGTTTCATATAAAATGAAAATACCCTTTATTGGCTCAGAAATATTCCAGTTAAATTTTTACCAGCAGATGGTTATAAATAAATTTTCTGGTATTAGTATGGCATGTGGCAGCGGGGAAGATGAAGGTGCGGATTATGTGTATATTACTAAAAGTGGCAAGGTATATCATTGTAACAAGGAATGTACATATCTTAAACCAAGTGTAAGGGAGATAAGAGGTAATGATGTATCATGCGAACGTAATTCTTCAGGTGGAAAATATAAACAATGTGAGAAATGCTTCCGGGATATTGAGGCACTGGATTTATCAAGGGTTTATATTACAACATATGGTGACAGGTATCATAAAACTCCAGTATGTCCTAAGATTAAAAGGGATATAAGAAGAGTAAAAAAATCAGAGATAAGTAAATTGCCTTCATGCAGCAAGTGCGGAACAGGTTAAATATATCCAGTTATGTATGCTTTAATAGCTATAAAAGCGGTAAGTATATATAAACTGGTTTTAGAACTGGAGGAGAAAAATATAGATAAAGATATCATATTATATATTATATTAGGAACAGTTTTGCTTATATGTACAATTACGGATTTAAAATATAAAGAAATATATATGCCAGTTATTATTCCTGGATTGCTGCTGGTTGTGTTTTTTCATATATGGCAGCAAGATTTCAAGTTTAGGGATATAGCAGGTACAGTTGTTATTTTTGTGTTTTTTATGGTGTCTTCTGCTGCCAGCAGGGGACAGTTAGGGGCAGGAGATGCTTTTTTGTTTGCGCTGACAGGCCTGGGGTTAGGGATTATGGCAAATATTTTTATAATTATGTTTAGTTTTATTCTGGCATTTTGTGTAGCTGTATTTTTAGTTATAGTGAAACATAAAACAAGGAATTATGGAATACCACTTGCACCATTTGTATTAAGTTCATTTATTATTTATGTTGCAGGCCTGTATGTCCCATTATAACTAAAAAATAAGGAGATAAAAACATATGAAACAAAGAAAAAAGATGTTGCGTGGAAGTTATACTTTGGAAGCAGTATTTATTGTTCCTATAATATTAGGGCTTATATTTGCTATGATATATGTAATATTCTATTTACATGATAAGGCTGTTGTTTATGGCAATATGCAACAGGCAGTTGTACATATAGCAACAGGAAGAAAAACTTATAATAGTAATGAAGAGTGGCAGCAGGATATACAAGAGAATTTATGGATATTCCAGGTTGTTTCAGGTGAAGTAAATAAGGATAAATTATATATAAAATCAGAGGCAGTAGCAGAATGTAGCCTTAATATACCAGTGATTGGTTATTTTATAGATAGTAAGCAAGAGATAAGGGCAGAAGATAAGTATCTTGCAATACATCCAGAATTTATTGTAAGGACAAAGGGTATTCTTAATGGATAAAGGTATTCTTAAAAGATGAATGAGGTAAAAATATTGAATAAACGTATATATCATGACAGCAGGATGTCATATCTGATAATTGAACCTGAAACAGATGTTACTGCTTCATTTTCAATGAATATGATAAAAAATAATAAAATACAAGGGCTTTTAGATATGGAATGCCGGAATGTTGATAATAAGATGTATTTGTACTATGAAATACGGGGGATGCAGTGCCTGGAAGAGTATATTAATGAATGTAATATAAGTTTTAACTTTGCCAGGCAGTTATATATGGATATTTTACAGGCAGTTTTAAATGGAGAAGAATTTTTCTTAAGTGAAAATTCATATGTAATGGATTTAGAATATATATTCTGGGATAAGAAAAATAAAAGGGCTAAGTTTTGCTATGTGCCTGAATTACAAGGAAATTTCCAGGCAGATATAAAAAAGCTTACAGAAGACTTTATTGAATATATTGACCATAATGATAAAAGTGCGGTGGAACTAGTTTATGGCATATATGGGTTAATAACAGATAATGGGTTTAATATATCGGATGTAAAGGCGTATATTAATGGCTTTAAACCTGGTACTATAAATATAAATGCTATCAATGAAAATATACAATATACAAATGAAAATAATGTGGAGGAAGGAGAGATAACAGCTTTAAATGGCAGAAGCCAAAAAGGAACTGTCCACAAACAATATATATTATGTATTGATAAGGCTTCACTCCCATTTAAAGAAAAAGAAAGGGGATATATAAATATATATCTTGATGATGCAGGTAAAAAAATAGATGAAAGCCATTTAGAGGCAAGTGTGGGAAGAAGCAGTGATTGTGGGTTAATATTGCCAGACTGTTTTGTAAGCCGCCATCATGCGGTATTTTATATAGAAGATGAAGATATTTATATAGAAGATTTAAGTTCTGCTAATGGTACTTTTATAAATGGTGGAAAAATACCAGCAAATGTAAAAATATTGTGTAATCTTAATGATATTATTTCATTTGCTGGCATTAAATGCAAGCTGTCTTGTAAATAAGCTTATCTGGTTACTGCGGAAATGCTTTTGTATTTCTCTTTGTAGCCATTCCTGGTTAATTCAGTTTTTAAGCCGCCTGGGCGGTTTGGGGAAAAGCTGAATTTATATAGGTTATATTCGCCTGTCTGGTATTTAAAATCTGTCCCATTGTCCTGGTAATGCATGTAATAACAGGAGTTGTTTGTACACTGGGAAGGGTCTTGGCTGTATTCTGATGGATAAAATTCTATAACAAGCCTGCGTGTATTTTTCATATCCAGGTTTGGAATATCAGGGTATGTTGGCAGTATGCTTCCGCCTTTTATAAATATAGGACATACATCAAGCGGTGCATGGTATAAAATATAACGTCCGCCTTTAATACGTTTTCCACTGTTATAATCAACCCATATACCCTTTGGAAGGTAAACACTGCGTACTGAAACACCAGGGCTGGTAACAGGTGCAACAAGTATGCTGTTTCCAACTAAATATTCATCATTACATGTTTGGACATTTTTATCATTTTCATATTCCATAACAAGAGGACGCAGCATTGGAATTCCTGTAAGGCTTTCTTCATAACATAAATCATACAGGTATGGAATAAATTTATAGTGCAGTTTTACATATTTGCGGTAAATATCAAGTGTACTTTTATTAAATGTCCAAGGTTCCTGCCGGCGTGTCATTTTAGCACTATGGTTTCTGAATAAAGGTGAAAAGCAACATGCTTCAATCCAGCGTGATAAAAGTTCAGGAGTAGTGTTTGAGCCAAATCCTCCTATATCTACACCACAGAATGGCAGTCCTGACATACCAAGGTTAAGCATCTGTGGGATGGCAAGTTTAAGATGGGCCCATATGCTCTGGTTATCGCCTGTCCATACAGTAGTATATTTCTGTGAGCCGCTGTAACAAGCACGTGTTATAACAAAAGGACGTTTATGGCTGTTTTCTTTTAAACCATTATATGTTGCTTCTGCCATAAGGTGTCCATATACATTGTGTATTTCTTTATGTGTATAGTTTTTATTATCACCTGGAAATATTATATTATCTGGAAGAGGCCCGTTAAAGCTTGCTGGTTCGTTCATATCATTCCAAATGCCAGCTATTCCGTTGTTAATTAAAAAATTTGTTTTTTCTCCCCACCACTGTCGTACTTGTGAAGAAGTAAATGCAGGGAAAACAGAATCACCTGGCCATACAGCATTGTGGTATATTTCTCCATCTTCTGTTGTAGCAAAGTAGTTATTGTTAATCCCTTCATCATACATATAATAACCATCTTCTGCTTTTACACCAGGGTCAATTATCGAAACAAGTTTTATGCCATCCTGTAAAAGCTTATTACTTAAGCTGTTAAGTGATGGAAAGCGTCCGCTGCTGCTGGTAAAAACTTTATACTTGTCCATATAGTCAATATCAAGGTGTATTGCATCACAAGGTATATTATATTTTTTAAAACTGTCTGCTAGTTCAGTGACTTCATTTGCAGATGAGTAACTCCACCGTGACTGGTGATAACCCAAAGTCCATAATTGTGGAAGAGGGCTGCGTCCTGTAAGGGAGGTATAGTTTCTTATAACTTCCTTTATGCTCTGACCATATATAAAGTAATAGTCGAGTTCACCATCAGTAACAGCAAATGAATAGCTGCCTGCGTCTGAGCAGCCAAAGTCAAAATATGATTTATACGTATTATCAAGAAATATTCCATAAGTGCAGTTTGGACGGTGTACTATAAAAAAAGGAACTGATTTGTAAAGTGCACGGAAGGTTGGGTTTTCTACATGGGGGTCTGGGTTATCAGAATTCCACATAATGTAGTTATAGCCCTTTTTATCAAGAAAACCTGTTTTGTCACCAAGACCATAGAATACTTCATTGCCAGTAAGTTTTTTAGTGATTTTATATTTAAACTGCATATCAGAGGTATCTGCTATATGGCCTTCCTGTATAAGCTGTGTAATTTCTTCTTCAGATAAATTATCTGCTATATTGGTGTTATCTTCAATATCAGAACACACCAGACTGCCTTTTTTGTTATAAATATCAATCTGGAGTGATTTTTTGATTTTTAGTGTAACACAGTTAGTGGCAGCAGTTATGGCATGTTTGTTGCTGGATATATTAAAACTGCCAGGTGTTTCAGGCATGTTTTCTATTGCAAAAGAATGGCTTTTATAATCTTCTATGCCAGGAACAGTATGAATTCTTATTATATTATCTGTAATAGCATCAATATGCAAAGAGGAATTACCAGGCAGTTTATCATTTTTAATTGTAACTGATGAATTTTGGTGTTTGACCTTGAATTTCATATTATAGCTCCTTTCAATAATACGTTTTATCTGTATATTGAAATAATACAAAGTTAATACAGATTTGTAAATACAAAATAATGAAATTCTGTATAAGACTGCTATAATATATTATTATTTAAAAATATTTTATTTACCAGGTAATCCTGCTTCACTTTTATGATTTTATTTGAATATTATTGAATTTTCTATATATTCAGTTTTGATAACTATATAAGGATATGATGCCTTGTGTGAGATATCAGCATCCTTGCCAGGTCCTGTTAAATCAGTATCAAATATTAAATTGTCATCTGAAATATAGAAATCATTAACTACAATACTGTAGTCTGAGGTTTCCTGTTTGCCATAGCCTTTTATTACATATAAATACGAGCCGTCACTATAACTAAGTTCAAATGGATTTTTGCGGCGCTCTTTTATTAACTTTTTAAGGTCTTTTGGCATATCACTTTCAGTAACTACGGTAAAATCAACAGATGAAGTTTTTTTCTCTTCCTTTTTTTCACATCCTATAGTAAAATAGAGTGGTGATATAAGGAAAAAAATAAGAAAACTTAGTTTTATACATTTAAAAAGAAGTTTTTTCTGGCTGCCCATAACGTCCTGCCCTTGTTATATTTTGTAATATATTTATGATTAAATAAAGAAAATATGCATTAAAACGGATTTTTGGCTGTTTTTATGCTAAGATGTGCAAAGAATTGGTTTTCAGGCACATCCAGGGGATTATATATTGTAAGGCATAGAAACATATAATTGCATAAATTTGTAAAACAGCCAGTTTAAATATAACAGATTCGTTGCTTTTTAGCCTGCCCTGTTATATAATACTTATATTATGCATAGTAGAGATGTCATCATTAGGAGGAAATAAGATGAAGGAATTAAATAAGGAAGAATTTAAAAAGGAGATTGCGGATTATTTGAAGGTTCTTTTCCGTAAGTCAATAGACGAGGCTGATGACCAGCAGAAATTCCAGGCTGTTTCATATGCAGTAAAGGATTTTGTTGTTGACCAGTGGATGTCTACGCATAAAACATATGAAGAAGAAGATGTAAAAACAGTATACTACCTTTCTATGGAATTTCTTACAGGAAGGGCCTTAGGTAATATTATTATTAATCTTAAAGGCAATAAAGCTATTAAAGAAGCTATAGAAGAAATGGGAATGAACCTTGATATAATTGAGGATGAAGAACCAGATGCAGCACTTGGCAATGGTGGTCTTGGACGTCTTGCAGCATGTTTCCTTGATTCTCTTTCAACACTTGGATATCCTGCATATGGATGTGGGATACGTTATAAATATGGCATGTTTAAACAGGTTATTGAAAACGGCTACCAGATAGAAAGACCCGATGACTGGCTTAAGCATGGCAACCCATTTGAAATGAAACGTCCAGAGTATGCGGTTGAAGTAAAGTTTGGTGGTTATGTTTCAATACGTAAAGATGAATGTGGGCGTGACAAGTTTGTACAGGAGAATTACCAGTCAGTAAGGGCTGTCCCATATGACCTGCCTATTGTTGGTTATAACAATAATGTAGTAAATACATTGCGTATATGGGATGCAGAAGCTATTGACACATTTAACCTTGATTCGTTTGATAAGGGCGATTACCAGAAGGCTGTTGAACAGCAGAACCTTGCACGTACAATATGTGAAGTGCTTTATCCAAATGATAACCATATAGCAGGTAAGGAGCTCAGGTTAAAGCAGCAGTATTTCTTTGTGTCTGCAAGTGTACAGAGAGCTATACTTAAATATCTTGAGAAACATGATGATATCCGTAAGCTCCATGAAAAGGTATGTTTCCAGCTTAATGATACACATCCTACAGTGACAGTAGCAGAGCTTATGCGTATATTGATGGATGACTATAATCTGTCATGGGATGAAGCATGGGATGTTACTACAAAGACATGTGCTTATACAAACCACACTATAATGTCAGAAGCATTGGAAAAATGGCCTTTAGAGCTGTTCTCAAGGCTTCTTCCAAGGATTTACCAGATTATTGAAGAGATTAACCGCAGGTTTATAATTAAGATACAGACATCTTATCCTGATGATTACAGTAAAGTTGAGAAGATGGCAATAATTTACGATGGACAAGTTAAAATGGCACATCTTGCAATTGCGGCAAGCTTCTCTGTAAATGGTGTGGCAAGGCTTCATACAGAGATACTTAAGAACCAGGAACTTAAAGACTTCTACCAGATGATGCCTGAGAAGTTTAATAATAAGACAAACGGTATCACACAGAGAAGATTTCTCCTTCATGGAAACCCTCTGCTTGCTGGATGGGTTACTAATAAAATTGGCAGTGAATGGATAACAGACCTTAGCCATATAAATGAATTGTCAACATATGTTGATGATGAGCTTAGCCAGAAAGAATTTATGAATATTAAATACCAGAATAAAGTAAGGCTTGCAGAATATATTAAGGAGCATAACGGCATTGAAGTTAATCCACGTTCAATATTTGATGTACAGGTTAAGCGCCTTCATGAATATAAGCGCCAGCTTCTTAATATACTTCATGTAATGTACTTATATAATGAACTTAAGAAAAATCCAGATATGGATTTTTATCCAAGGACATTTATATTTGGTGCAAAGGCTTCGGCTGGTTACAGGCGTGCAAAAGCTATAATTAAGCTTATTAACAGTGTTGCTGATGTGGTTAATAATGACAAGGGTATTAATGATAAGATTAAAGTAGTATTTATTGAAAATTACCGTGTATCTAATGCAGAAATTATATTTGCTGCTGCTGATGTATCTGAGCAGATTTCTACTGCAAGTAAGGAAGCGTCTGGAACAGGAAATATGAAGTTTATGCTTAATGGTGCTCTTACTTTAGGTACAATGGATGGTGCTAATGTTGAAATAGTAGAGGAAGTCGGGGAGGAAAATGCGTTTATTTTTGGCCTTTCATCTGATGAAGTAATTGCATTTGAGCATAACAGGCAGTATAACCCAAGAGAGATTTATAATACAGATTCAGAAATACGTGCAGTCCTTACACAGCTTGTAGATGGGACATATTCTCCTGGAAATTCAGAAGAGTTCCGTGAGATTTACAGTTCACTTCTTGAAAATACAGGTGGCAGCCCTGCTGATATGTATTTTATACTTAAAGACTTCCGTTCATATGCAGAAGCACAGAGAAAGGTAGAACAGGCTTACCGTGATACAACAGGATGGGCACGTTCTGCAATGTTAAATGTAGCTAAATGTGGTAAGTTCTCATCAGACAGGACTATTGAAGAGTATGCAAATGATATCTGGCATCTTTCAAAAGTCAAAGTTGATTTACAGAATTAATCTATTAAAATATTAATGAAATTTACAGAGTGTGTTACATATAATTATGTTATTGTATTATGTGTGGCACACTCTTGTTAATACACAAAAATAAAAAATACCAGGAACTAAAAGAAATACCAGGAACTAGGGGAAATATTAGTAACTAAGGGAGATACCAGAAACTAAGGGAAATACCAGAAACTAAGGAAAATACCAGTAACTAAGAAAAGTATCAGGAATTAAGAAAGGCGGTGCAAAATAGTGAAAGCAAAACAGATTGTGGGGATAGTAATAACTTGTCTTATTATAATAGCAACAGGTGTGACAGGTGTATTGTCCAACGTGGTTAGCAATAAGATAATAAAAGCCCAGAATGAAGCCAAAAAGGGGCTGTTAGGTGAAATGTTGCAGACACAGGCTGATACTAAAGTTGATTTGCCATCAAGTGATTTTATAGGGGTTATTAATATTGAAGGTACTATAGGGCCATCTTCTGCTTCAAGCTGGGCTTCTTCTACAATATATAACCATGATTTATATATGAATTATATAGACCAGATGGAAACAGCCACCAATAATAAAGGTATTCTGCTTTATGTGGACAGTCCAGGCGGGGCTGTTTACCAAAGTGACGAAATATATCTTAAACTTATGGAATATAAAGAGATAACTGGCCGTCCAGTCTGGGCGTATTTTGCTGGGCAGGCATGTTCTGGCGGATATTATATTTCAATGGCAGCAGATAAGATTTATGCAAACAGGAACTGCTGGACAGGGTCAATAGGTGTAATAGTTTCGCTTTTAAATTGTAAGGGGCTTTATGATAAATTTGGAATTAAAGAGATTGATATTACAAGCGGGAAGAATAAATCTATGGGTTCGGCTGGCCTTGAAATGACAAAGGAACAGCAGGAAATATTCCAGGAACTTGTAGATGAGGCATATGGCCAGTTTATAGATATTGTGTGTAACGGGCGTGCTATGGATGAAAAAACTGTAAGGAAAATAGCAGATGGAAGAATATATTCAGCAAAGCAGGCACTTAAAAATGGACTTGTAGATGAAATAGGGCTTCTCGAAGATGCCAAGGCAGATTTTGTTGCTACAGAAGGGCTTCCAGGAAATATAAGGTTTTTTGCACCAGATAATAAAATTTCAGGTTTTATGAGTTCAATATTTGGTGCTGCTGAAAAGTTAATACCAAAGTCTGAGAGCAGCCTTGTGGATGATATTATAAATAATAAAGGAAAAGGGGTGCTTATGTATTATGCAGGATAATACGGATAACCTGGTATATGCAGGCTTTTTTGTACGTCTGGCAGCATATATTACGGATATGGCAATAGTATCTGTAATCCTGCTGGCAGTCCGTATTCCTATATGGTTTTCAAGGATTTTTAATTCACAGAATATTCTGGTAAGGGATTTGTTTTTTAAATATTCGTTTGCAGATATATTATTTTATGTACTCACAGCAACATATTTTGTGCTTCTGACATATTTTACAGGTTCAACAATTGGCAAAAAGCTTTTTAACATAAAAGTTATTTGTGCTGAGGAACGTAAATTTACATTTTTTGAAATACTGTTCAGGGAAACGTTTGGCAGGTTTCTTTCAGAGATAATAATATGTATAGGATATATAATTGCAGGGGCAGACAGGCAGAAAAGAGGGCTTCATGATTTGCTTAGCGATACATGTGTCATATACTGCCATTCAAGAAACAATTATAATAAACAGCCAGTAAATTATAATAATAGCCAGCCAGTAAATTACAATGGACAGTCTGGAAATTATTATAATCCTGCAGGAGGCAGTGATATAATGGACAGTGGGGAAGCAGGCAATATTAATAATAGTTTGTGACAACATAAATAATAAAATTCCAAAATGGCAAATAAATAAAAATGAATAAAAGAAAAATATCTGTTAAGAATATTAGCAGATACTATCACAGCATTCTGGTACGTATCAGGATGCTGTTTTTTTAAAATAAGAGGAAAACTAGAATGGAGGGTTATTATGTTTGAAGAGAAGGAGTCATTTTGGAAGAAAAAGGGATTTTACCTTGCTGTGTGTACTGCACTGGTCTGTGTACTTGGAATAGGTACAGTATATTACAGGATGAATTATAAAAGTAATAATGGTAAAAACCTTTTTGCAGATTCTGCAACATCTGAACCTGTTGCAACTAGCGGGGCTACAGGAGGCTCAGCTATTAGTGGCAATAATAATGTGGCAGGTAAAGGCGGCACTGAGCCAAATGTAAGTGTGGCACAGAACAATGTTACTAATGCAACAGGCCAGCCAGCAGATAATACACCAAAAGAAAACCAGTCCAGCAAAGTGGATGAAAAGAAAACAGATAATACAGAAAAGACAGATAAAAAAAGTAAAACAACAGACAAGCCTGTTATGAAAACTAATGTACAGGACAAGACAAAGGATACTGGCAAGGGCGGTACAAAAGCAGAAAGTTCTGGTAAGGATACAAAAAAAACAGAGGGTAATGGTTCAGTTGCTGTTATGTCAGAAACAGGTATTAAAAATAAATTTGACATGGATAAGGGGCTTCTCTGGCCTGTAAGCGGGGATGTTATATTAAAATTTAGTATGAGTAATACAGTATATTTTAAAACACTTGCGCAATATAAATGTAATCCTGCTGTTATAATAGCATCAGAAGAGGGGACAAAGGTTAAAGAGGCAGCAGGTGGTACTGTTACTAAAGTTACACATTCTGATGAACTTGGAAATATGGTAACAGTAGATATAGGAAGTGGATATACATTGACATATGGCCAGTTAAAAGATATAAGTGTTAAAGAAGGACAGACAGTAAAAGAGGGTGACACAATAGGTAAAGTTGCGAAGCCAACAAAGTATTATAGTGAAGAGGGAAGTAACCTGTATTTCCAGGTAATGGAAAAAGATAAATCAGTTGACCCGTTATTATTATTAAGATAAGGGTTAGAACTGGAAGTTAAATTTAAAAACCCAGATGCTTTTAATTAATTAGCATCTGGGTTTTTAGTGTTAAAAATTTCTATAAAGCCAGGTTGGGAATTATTCTTCTATATGCTCTATACCCTGCCTTAGTATTGTAAATACATGTTCATCTGCCAGGGTGTAAAGCACTGTCTTTCCTTCTTTTCTGAAACGGACAAGCCTGTTCTGTTTAAGTATGCGTAGCTGGTGTGATATTGCACTCTGTGTCATATTTAAAATATTTGCTATATCATAAACACACATCTCATTTTCAAATAAGACATAAAGTATTTTAATCCTTGTGGAATCACCAAATACTTTAAATAAATCAGCTAATTCATAAAGTTCGCTTTCTTCAGGCATTTTATTTTCTATTTCATTGGCGGTTTCTTTATCAATTGTTATATATTCTGTTTTTTCTTCCATAATTAACCTTTCAGGGCTTATATGCCGTATTTGCACTATTTTTAAGCTGGCATCTTTCAAGACCATTTTGTGGAATTTCACCAGATGTCCTTATATCTAATATACTTTCCGTTTCTGTCAGGGCATTCTGGTACCAAATCATTGCTTCATTATAATTACCAGTATTTTCAAAGTACATACCTAGTTCGCAGCATGTTTCTGCACTTGGTTCTGTTACTGCATCTTTCAGTACATTGGAAAAAAATCCAGCCAGGTCATTTTTAATGCGGTAATATCTTGCCAGTACACACAGTGCCTCTTTTACTTCATCCATGCTCCTGCCATCCTGTTCCATTGTCTGTATAAATGCAGGGGCAGCCTTGCAAAAGTCATTATCACTGCCAGAGCGGAATAGTTCCATAGCATACATATGGTGCAGCTTTTTGGAAAGCCTCTTGCCAGACAGGGAAATGGCAGCCAATGCGTCAAGGTCACGTGGTGCATGGTTGCTTTCGGGCCTGTGCTGGATTTCTATGTCACTGTCAAATACAACAGGGTCAATGCGCAATGTTTCATGTACCGGGTCAATCCAGGTAAAGTTCCTTACCCTTTTATAAAGCTTTACTCTGTGTTCCTTTTCAAAATTGTAAACAGTGCTTAACTCTGGTGGTGTACAATATAACATTTGTACAATTTCTATTTCAGGCAGAAGTATTGATTTAAGCCTTTTTAGTTTTTCCCTGTTTGCCTCGTCAAGATATTCATCTGCATCAGCAGTGTAAATATAATCTTTTGTTGCCTTAGATGAAACAAAATTCCTTGCTTCAGAAAAATCACCTGTCCATTGGAAATCATATACATTATTTGTATATTCAAGTGCAATATCTTTCGTCTTATCTGACGAGCCTGTATCAGCAATAATTATTTCATCAGCTATATCTGACAGGCTGTCAAGACATCTTCTTAAAACTTTTTCTTCATTTTTAACAATCATACATAAACTTATAGTGACCATTTCAATACCTCTGTGTCTGATATAATTAAATTGTATTTATTCTATGTCTTCCATGTTGTAAGGGTCTTCTCCCTCATCTATGCCAGTGACAGGTTCATCATCACCAACATCTTCTGGCTCGTCATCATCTCCTCCAGGAATATCTTCTATTCCATCATCTGGAGGGATTACATTTGGTTCTTCACTGGGTTCTTCTTCTGGCGGGTCTGTTGCCTCTGGTTCTTCTGGTTCTTTGGTTTTTACTGGTTCTGGTGTTTCGTATATGTCTATATCTTCTTCGCCAGGCTCTCTTGTTTCTTCTGGAGGAACAGTTACTACAGGGGTATCGTTATAATCATCCTCATAATAATTGTTACCGCTGCTGTTATTTTCATTTTCATATGGTTTAAAGTCCTCATATGACAGCCCTTCATGTATTTTCCCCATAAAGTCTTCCCATATAGACAGCGGGTAAGTAGAACCATATAAATTACTAAGTGTTTTTGGTGTATCATATCCAACCCATACAGCAGTAGTATAATATGGTGTAAAACCACAGAACCATCCGTCTTTTTTATCACTTGTTGTACCAGTTTTGCCTGCACATGCCATATTGCTGAGTGCATGGCCTGCCGCTGTACCAGTTTTTAAAACACCTGTAAGTATGCTTGTCATCATACGTGTGGCATTTTTTTCATATACATGTTTTTCATTGCGGAGCTTATTGTTATTTACAATTGTGTTGCCTTCTGAATCGGTAATCTTTTTAATACATGTAGGTTCACGGAAAACACCATCATTTTCAATAGTGGAATAACCTGATGCCATTTCAACTGTTGTTACACCATTAGTAAGTCCTCCAAGGGATGCTGCTGGGAAATAGTCATTGGCATCTATTCTGTTAAAATTCATTTTCAGGACATATGACAGTCCGGTCTTAGGTGTAAGTTCTTCAAATAATTTCCATGCAATAACGTTTTTGGATTTTTCAACTGCATAGCGCAGAGGTATTTTTCCAGAATAAACACCATCAGAATTCCTAGGCCCGTCTTCAAAGTAAGTATCATCTACTATTGTGTCAGGTGTATAATCCCTTTCAAGCTGGGGGGTATATACTACAAGTGGTTTAAACGAGCTGCCCGGCTGGCGGTAACTCTGGAATGCCCTGTTAAGGGTATATCCTGTTAATGATTTCTGCTTGCGTCCGCCAACAACTGCTACAACATATCCAGTTTTATTATCAATACATGTAGCAGCGCCTTGGAGGGTGTAGACACCATCCTTTTTCTCTTTAAAAGATGAAAGCTGCTCATTAACAGACTTTTGTAACATCTTCTGTTTCTTTTTATTTAGTGTAGTATAAATTCTGTATCCTCCTGTATATAACAGGCTGTGACATTCGTTGTACACTTCATCATAATTTTTATTATATTCTTCTTCCTCTGCTGTGCTGTCAAATTTATATTTGAATTCAAATCCCTGTGACTGCATAAGTGCCTTTACTGCACACCTTACAGCAAAAGTTGTCATATAGTTCTGTGTTTTGATAGCTTCGGCAGGATTAAGTACTATATCTTCATAATTTGCGTCACTGTACTGTGCAGCAGTTATTACGCCTTCATCCATCATCTGTTCTAATATACGTGATTTTCTATTTATAGTATTATCATAGTTATCAAAAGGGTCATATAAACTTGGGTTATTTGGTATTGCGCATAGAAATGCTGTTTCTGGCAAAGTAAGTTCTGATGCCGGTTTGCTGAAATAACCTCTTGCTGCCGCTTCTATACCATAATAGCCATTGGCAAAATACATATTATTAATATAAAACTCAAGTATCTGGTTTTTGCTGTATTTTTTCTCCATTTCAAAGGCTATAAATATCTCCCTTATTTTTCTTTCGTAAGTTTTGGCATTTGTAAGGAATACAAGCTTGGCAGTCTGCTGGGTTATTGTACTTCCGCCACGCTGTATTTTTTCACCCATTATTTTACTTTTAACAAGCAGGGCAGCCGCCTTAAACGTTGATAAAAAGTTTACTCCATCATGCTCAAAGAAATCCCTGTCTTCTATTGCAACCATTGCATCTTTTACATATTGTGGTATTTCATCAAATGTCAGGTAATATGAGTCTTTATCACCTTTCAGCTTCGCCACAACTGAGCCATTAGATGCATATAACATACTTGTTTCGGATGAACGGAATGTGTCAACAGTTGAATTTTCAATAATCTTTGTTGCTTCGTTCTTCCACTGTAACAGTTCATCACCAAATTTAAAATAAAATACTATAAGTACCGAGAGAATTGCTAATAGAAGCAATAGCAGGAAAATTTTAATGCCAAGCCAGAACTTTTTATGTTTCTTTTTATTCTTTTTTACAGGCTTGCTACCATTTTTTGGCACATTCTTTGTATTTTTATTTTCAGCCATAAAGTACCTCCTGTTTTCTGCTTAAAAAAATACTTCTATGGAAACTCCATGATGAATATATTATCACATTTTATGTAAAAATGCACCTTTCTGGCATTTATTAATAAAAAAATAAGAATAGATGCATCTGGATTATATCTGCCAGGACTGAATATTCTAAAAATTCCAGGGAATAATGTCCATATAAACAATTTTATTATTCATCAATTAAACCGTACTTACATATAATGTGCGTAGAAAAGAGGTAACATATGAAATTATATTTGAAAAACTTGCCAAAAGCACCCAAAGTGCCATTTCTTATATTTATTTATGCACTATCTTTTTCAATGCTTCTTGCTGGTATTAAATTCTTTCACCCTGGCAAGACTGAAAGCCCTGTGCAGATACAGGAAAATATTGCAGATAATATAATCAGACTCCATGTAATTGCAAATAGTGATACAGAAAATGACCAGTCGCTTAAGTTAAAAGTGCGGGATGGCATAATAGGCGGAATTAAAGACTCTGTTGCAGGTGCATCAACCGTTGCAGGTGCTAGGAAACTTCTGGAGGCACAGCAGGATAATATAAAAAATTCTGCCCTTGATATTATTTCTGTTAATGGATATAACTATCCTGTTAATGTTTCCCTTGAGGAAAGGTATTTTCCTGTAAAATCATATGGTGACCTTGTATTCCCCGCTGGAAATTATAAGGCATTGTGTGTTGAAATAGGAGAAGCAAAGGGAAGGAACTGGTGGTGTGTTCTTTTTCCAAGCCTTTGTTTTGTAGATGAAACGTATGCTGTCGTTCCTGACAGTTCAAAAGAGAAGCTTAAGGAAACATTAAGTGATGAAGAATATGAAAGCCTTGAACAGAATAAAGAAGAAAAAGGGTTTTTTACACATTTAGCAATATATGACTGGTTTTGCAGGAAAACTGGCAGGTAAATTTTTCTATTGTATTATTTCTGCCAAACGTTTTAACATAGACATTTGTAAAACATATGTGTTTAGTACAAGTATATTTATTAACATTATCCTTTTTATATGTTATAATTTATATAAAACAGGTACAGTATTCCGTAAATTATTATACACCAGAATGTGAATAAATTATTGTGGCATATTGTACTAAAGAAGAGGGTGATATTAAATATGGATAAAAATGTAATTGTTACTATTAAGGGATTAGAATATGAACCTGATGGCAGTGCTGGAGAAGAAATAGAAACCTGCCAGCCAGGTGTATATAAATTTTTACAGGGGAAACATATAATAACATATGAAGAACTTTGTGACGGAAATACTGGTGAATTTGTCAAGAATTTGATAAAAATTGATAAAAATACAGTTTCAATTTTAAAACGTGGACAGATTTCTACACAGATGGTTTTTAAGGAGGGATACCATTATCTGGGAACATATGAAATTGCTTATGGTGCATCTTCATTTTCTGTTGATATTACAACCTCCCGCCTTACTATTACGGAAGATACAGACTGTATTAATATAGAAACCAGCTATAGCCTTGGACTTGGCTATAACTATATATCCAGGCGTACAGTCTGTATTAATATACATTCCGCAGGTGTTTTGCCAGATTAGAAGTTAATTTATTTATTATTTTTGTTTGAAACTTTCTTTATACAGAAGAAACATACAGGTACAATATATATTACCGCACTTACCCACGCTGACTGGTCAGCAAAACATATTGCTGTAAAGCCATAGAGAGGCACAAATATTTTGCTTGTGGCAATTCTTGCAACCATCTCCACTACACCAGATAATATTGCGCGTCCTGGATAGCCAATTCCCTGTACAGTCATACGACATACATTTAAAATTCCTAAAGCCCAGTAGAAAAAGCCAAGGCAGAACAGGTATTTGGCAGAGGCAGCAAGTACTTCTGTTTCATCTGCGCTTATAAACATCCTTGAAAGTACGCCGCCAAAGAATATAAGTATTGTGCCTGCAAAGATACCATACAGGACACCTGTTATAACTCCGTCGCGCAGGCCCTTTTTAATGCGTTCTGGTTTCCCAGCGCCAAGGTTCTGGCTGCAAAATGTGGAAACTGCTGTAGCTATTGCATCAAATGGGCACATTGCAAACTGTTTTATCCTCATTCCAGCAGTAAAGCCAGAAACATATACGCTTCCAAGCCCGTTATTGGCTGACTGCATAACCATGCTTCCAATGGCAGTAACAGAATACTGGAGACCCATTGGCACCCCCATCATTAACATATTAGCTGTTACATTTCCCTTTATTTTGCAGTCTTTTTTTGAAAGTTTTAGTACAGGGAATTTTTTCCACATATATATAAAACATAAAATGCCACTACATGCCTGTGCGGTTATAGTTGCAATTGCTGCTCCTGCACAGCCCCATTTTAAGACAATTATACAGAATAAATCAAGTAATATGTTTAATATAGTAGAAAATACTAAAAACATAAATGGTGTTTTGCTGTCACCTACTGAACGGAGTATACCTGACAGTAAGTTATAAAGCATTGTAAATGGTATTCCCAGGAACAGTATTAGAAGATATATGTAAGAGTCCTGGTATATATCATCTGGTGTTGACAGTATATGTAAAATTGTCGGGCATAATAATGCACATGATATTGTAAGTATAGCAGCCACAATTAATGTTAAAAAACCTGCATGGAACATACATGAATGCATTGAATTGTAATCTTTTGCACCAAACCTTTGGGCTATAGGTATTCCAAAGCCACAGCATATGCCAATACAGAAGCCCATTACAAGGAACTGGACACTTGCAGATGCGCCTACGCTTGCAAGTGCTTTTGTGCCAAGATAATTTCCTACTATTGCAGCATCAGCCATATTATATGTCTGCTGGAAAATATTACCAGCCAGCAAGGGCAGTGCAAATTGTAAAATCAGTTTTAAGGGTTTGCCCTCAGTCATGCTCTTTGCCATAGTTACCTCCTTTTAAATTTCATTTCACATCATTAAAACCATACAAATCCAGATATATTTGTATGGTTCTAATATTTTCACGTTATTTTTCTTTTTTAGAAAATTTTGCTTTGACTTTTTCAGAAAACTTCATTTTCTTTGGCTTTGCTTCAAGGTTTGTACGAAGCCCTTTAACCTCCATAATGTAAATTCCGCTTACAATTGCACGTATTTCTTTTTTTACAGGTATAAGTGCAAAAATTTTCTCATCACATAACAGTGGCATAATCTTTGGACCAACTTTTGCCTTGACAACTGGTACTTTCTGCCCTCTCATGTACTTAGGTGTCTGGTCAATAACCAGTTGTGGAAGCCCTGATTCTTTTAGCTTCATATGTTTTTTATCAATTACAAGCATTGATACACTTTGTGAAGCCGCCTGCATTTCCTTCTGTGTTTCTTCTTGCCTCTTCTGGAGTTTCCTTCCATAAATACTGAGTGCCACAAGTGCCACAACCATAAGTACAAGTATTACAATTAAAACTATAACAAATGGACGTATGCAAAACACAGGAAACAGCATCATCTTATCATTCATAACCAACCTCCATAATCTAAAATAATGCAAACATAATAATGATAACACATTCTGCATTTTATGCAATAAGATTTTTAAATTCTGTTAAAATTTATATCTCCTGGGCGTTTTGCTTTAATTTTTCTGCTATTATCTGCCGTACTTTTTCCCCTATATGTTTCTTTTCTTTTTTATCCATATCTTCCATATAAATTGGCGGACAATATTCTATTATAACATGCTGGCTGTGTATCCAGGGAAGATGTTTTTCAAAAACTTCATCAGTATTACTTATTGCAACTGGTACTACAGGGCTTTTTGACTTATCAGCCAGTTTGAAACTTGCATCATGGAATTCCAGAAGCCCTTCACCTTTATTGCGTGTACCTTCTGGCGCAATATAAATTGAAGTGCCATTTTTTAAAAGTTCTATGCCCTCCATTATAGTTTTCATTCCTTGTTTTATATCATCCCTGTCAAGGAACAGGCAGTTCATGCATTTCATCCACCATGATATCATAGGGATATTTTCTATTTCTTTCTTAGATATATAGGCTGTGCGCATTGGTGCTGTTGTATAACCAACAAGAATGTCAAAATAACCTCTGTGGTTATATGTATAAAGCGCAGGACGGTCATGTAATATATTTTCCTTACCTTTAACTGTCAGCTTTACACCAGAAAGAAAAAGAATAATCTTAAAACCAGCAACAACACATTTCTGTGCAATAATAGCTTTTTTCTTTGGATTTACATTGCCTGCTATCCACTCTACCAGGCACATTGGGATTGTAAAAAAAGAATATATTATTAAAAATAGTGCTACTAAAAATAATCTCATAAAAATTTCTTCTCCTTGTTTAATAAATTACTGGGTATTTTCCGCATCTCCAGAAGGAGCAGCTTCTGGCTCATTCTGGGAGTCCGGTGGTTGTGTTTCATCTGTGCCAGGTTCTTGGGATGGCTTATGTGCTATAGCAGGCGTACCTGTGTCTTCTGGTGTATTATCTGGTTTTTCTGTATCTGCTGGCTGGCTGGTTACAGCAGGTACAGGTGTATTATCTGGCTTTGGTGTTTTAACCGGCTTTGGTGTTTTAACCGGTTTTGGCGTATTATATGGTTTTGGTGTTTTAACCGGTCTGGCTGTTTTATCTGGTTCTTGTGTGTTATTTGCTTCTGGTGTTTTTGCAGGTACAGGTGTATCGTCTGGTTCTGGTGTTATTACTGGAGGACGTGTAGGTGCTGGTTTTGGAAGCGGTTTTGGGTTATGGCTTGCATATGCTGTGGTTTTTGGTGTAGGGGCTGTTGTCATCTGTGGCTCTTTTGGCCCGTTAATATCTATATCCTTTATAATGTCATCCTCTGGAACTTTATCATCTACAGTTGTAGTCTGGTAATATTCTTCCAGGGTTAGTTTCTTTTTATGGATATATTTTGCAAGGTTTACACCGACATATCTTATATGCCAAGGTTCATAAGAGTAACCTGTTATATCAGATTTGCCTTGAGGATATCTTATAATAAATCCGAAATTATGGCAGTTCCTGGCAAGCCATTTGCCTTCAGGGCATGAAGCAAATGATTTTTCTATTGTACAGTTTACTGTGTCACTAGATACATCAATAGCAAGCCCTGTCTGGTGTTCACTGCATCCTGGCTGTGCAGATACCTTATTGGTATCTTCTTCACCACGTGTATTTATATTGTTCTGGTAGATTGCATTTTGCCTTTCGTATGAACGGTAGGCAGAAACTACCTTTAGTTTATATTTTTTCTTTTTCCATGCTTCTGCAAACATTTTTTCTAATGCTTTTGCAGCAGCTTCACGCATATAGCTTTTTTCATAAATCCCGTTATAACTGTAGCCGACATCAGGAATTACCAAGTCCTCTGGAACATAGTCCTCTGGCATAGGATAGTCCCTGTTTACAAGGACAGTGTAACTTGCCGGGTCAGTATTTACTTTAATTAATGGCGTATTTGTACTATAATTTTCTTCTTCCATATTATTGTCTCCTGGATTTTTGTTATTATTATAGTATTCTCCAGAACCGTCTAATGTACCAGAAGAAAGCTGGATATTATTTCTTCCTGGGAAATGCTGCCAGGCAAAAAGCACCACAAGTACAAAGCATAATATTATAAGCAGCCTTGCTGCAAATATTATATAAGTCCTGCCTCTTTCCCTTTTTCTATTCTGTTTATCTTCCATAATATATAAAAAACCATGCCTTTCCATTATACTGCAATATAATAGGTAATTATACACTATTATAAACCAGCCTTATAAGTATATCACGAACACAGAAAAAAATCTCCAATAATTTTTCTTTTATGGTAAAATATTTGTTATATCATAAAACAGGAGGATATCATGGCCATTATAACAGAAAATACAATAAAAATAAAAGCCCCTGCTAAAATAAACCTTACACTTGATGTAACAGGCAGGCGTAATGACGGTTACCATAATCTTGAAATGGTTATGCAGACAATAAGTGTCTATGATGAACTTGAAATTTCAATTCTGCCAGAAAATCCAGAAAAACCAATTATATTTAATATGGACAAAGAACTTCCAGATAAAATCCCGCCAGAAAAAAACCTTGTATATAAAGCGGCATCTGTTATGAAAGAAAAATACAATATTAAAAATTCTTTTAATATATTCCTTAAAAAAAATATACCTGCTGCCGCAGGTCTTGCTGGAGGAAGTACGGACTGTGCTGCCACACTTACTGCCATAAACAGGTTGTGCCAGCTTGGACTTACAGATGAAGAATTATGCCAGACCGGAGTGTCATTAGGTGCAGATGTGCCTTATTGTATTAAAAAAGGCACAATGCTTTCACAGGGGATAGGTGATATACTGTCACCTCTGCCAGCCCTTGGACAAATCTGGCTTGTATTAATAAATCCAGGAATTTCTGTAAGTACAGCTTATGTATATAAACAGCTTGAATTAGACAAATTTCCATGCCATCCTGGTACAGATAAAATGATAAAAGCCATACAGGATAATAATATCCAGCATATAGCTTCATGTCTTTTTAATGTGATGGAAACCGTTACAATCAAAGAATACCCTGTTCTGGATGAAATCAAAAAATATCTGTCAGATAATGGGGCAGAAGGTGCACTAATGAGTGGCAGCGGGCCAACAATCTTTGGTATATTTGAAAATGAGGACAAAGCAAAGGCAGCATACCATAAAGCAAAAAAAGTGTATAGTAATTTCAATATAATATTGTGCCATACAGTCCAGTCATGATATGGCGGGTGGACGGTTTCTAGTGCCAGAGCCAGAATATCCAGTAAAAGGGGTACGCTCCCGCTACGGTACAATGTCATTAAGTTAAGGGATATGCTGAAATTTAACAATGATGGGATGCGCTGGCAAATCCAAAGTGTCTTACATGAACAAAGCACGCTTCCGCTTGGGCTCGCACGCAATGGATGCATAAAGCCCTTAATGTTCCTGCGGAACATTTTAAAACAGGGCTTAAGCACCAGCGGCTTCGCACAGCTTGTTCATGTAAGCACATTTGGAATTTGCCAGCCAGCCCACTCTTTGGAAATTTATAAAAGTATTTTTTGCTTAAACCCTTAACTAAATGCCCACGGGCTTAAAGTACCCCTTTTACTGGATATTGCTGCCATCTGGCACATAAAACCTGGCATTATAAACCAGTAAAACATAATTTCCCGTTATCCTGCTGGTTTATGTTTTTTTCTGGAATTTTGCCAGACAACAAGTTTTCTGCGTTCCATCTAAAAACTGTTGTACCCATTATAATTACAAAAAATATAATATAAAAACAGAACAGGTAATAACTGGAAATTATGGTGGGTAACAGGTGATTTAGACAAACGGAAGTATAATGAGATACTTTTTTGTATATACAAATATTTAACAATAACTACTACACTGTATAATAAGTGGCTGGCAGAATAAAATCCCCACCCCATTTCCGGTTATCTTTTTATTTTGTTTTTTAGTGTAAATTTGTGATGACAGGTTTTACGTGCCAGATGCCATCAATTATTCCGTAAAAGGGGCATTTTAACCCTGCCGGCATTTAAGCCCGTATATTATATATTCCAGGGAAACGTAAGTTTTATCTGGAATATATAATATATGGGCTTTATGTGCCGCTGCGTGGCTTATCGTAGCGCAATGTCATTTAGTTAAGAGTTTTAACAGGAATGTTTTTGTAAGGTGCCAAAGAGCAGACTAGCTGGCAAATTCCAAACGTGCTTACATGAACAAGCTGTACGGAACCGCTGGTGTTTAAGCCCCGTATTAAATGTTCCATAGGAACATAGGGGCTTTATGCACCATTGCGTGTGACGTCCAAGCGGGAGCGTGCTTTGTTCATGTAAGACACTTTGGATTTGCCAGCCCGCCATTATTAAATTCCAGCATATCTCTTTAACTAAATGACATTGTAACGTAGCGCAAGCGTGCCTCTGTACGGAATATTGTGGCTCTGGCACGTAAAACCATCCGTCAATCCACAAAAACACAAACAAAAGATAACTGGAAATTATCCTGCATACACTTTATTGTATAGGAATTTATGAAACGGACGTGAGAATACCCCACGTTTTTTTGACATAGGTGTTTCTTTATGGTATCATATTATTTATGTATATAATTGGTAGTTTGTAAAGTAGAGATGCAATAGTAAATTTACAATTATGCAGAAATGAGGGGAAGATATGATTGTTCAGCCAAAGGTAAAAGGCTTTATGTGTACAACGGCACATCCAGAGGGGTGCAAAGCCACAGTAAAGAACCAGATTGAATATATAAAATCAAAACCAAAGCCAGAAACAGGGGGATATAAAAAGGTTCTTGTTATAGGTGCTTCAATGGGATATGGGCTTGCAAGCAGGATTGCAGCAGCATATGCTTATGGAGCAGATACTATTGGAATAATTTTTGATAAGCAGGGCAAGGAAAAACGTACAGCATCAGCAGGATGGTATAATACAGCAGCGTTTGAAGAGTTTGCCGCCAGGGACGGGCTCTATGCAAAATCATTGAATGGTGATGCATATTCACAAGAAATAAAAGATAAAACTATTGAATTAATTAAAAAAGACTGGGGTAAGGCAGACATGGTAATATACAGCATTGCAGCCCCTAGAAGAAAAGCGCCTGATGGTGTGACATACCGTTCAGTCCTTAAGACAACTGATAAGGAGTATACTAATAAAACAATAGATTTAATGACAGGTAAAATTTCTTCTGTTACAATACCATTTGCAACGGAAGAGGAAATTAATGATACAGTTAAGGTTATGGGTGGTGAAGACTGGGAACTCTGGATTAAAGCCTTAAAGGATGCAGATGTGCTTGAGGATAATGCACTTACAATTGCATATTCTTATATAGGGCCAGAACTTACACATCCAATTTATTATAATGGCACTATAGGCAGGGCCAAGGCTGCTTTATATAAGTCAGCGGATAATATAGATGCAGCATATCCTGGGATTTCAGCTTATGTATCTGTTAATAAAGCACTTGTCACACAGTCAAGTTCTGCTATTCCAATAGTACCATTGTACATGTCACTTTTATATAAAGTAATGAAAGAAAAAGGATTGCATGAAGGCTGTATCGAGCAGATGTACAGGCTTATGTGCAGCCGTATCTGTGCAGAAGGCGGAGTACCAGTAGATGAAAAGCGCCTTATACGCCTTGATGATTATGAAATGAAGGACGAAGTACAGAAAGAAGTTGCAAGGTTGTGGGAGAGTGTTTCAGAAGATAATATAAAAGAAGTTGCAGATATTGAAGGATACTGGAAGGAATTTTATGAAATATTTGGATTTGGAATTGAAGGTGTAGACTATGATGCAGACGTAGATATACAGGCAGGAATACCAAGTATTGAAGAATAAAGTAACCTGGATAAAGCTTTTGTTATAGCAGCATTTATTTTCTACTGTTATGGCAGAAGCTTTTTGCTGTTTAATTGATAACCAGAGTACAGCGTGATATCATAAATTTAAAGTGCGTAATGCACGCTAGAATACTAAAAAGATATCTGGATTGTATGCATTAATAAGGTTAAGATACCATTTTATTATGGAGGAGGTTTATGTTACAACAGGTTTCAGACTTTGAATTAGAGCTTATGAAGACAATATGGGAGAACGGCGGAACAGCACTTTATGCTGAAATTACCAGTGCATTAGAAAGGAAAGGGATTTCTGCTACTAAGAATACTATTATTTCGCTTTTATCACGCCTTGCAAATAAAGGATATCTGGAAACTAATAAGATAGGAAGGCGCAATAAATATACTGCTATTGTCTCTGCTGACGAATACAAGGAGATGCAGACAACTGCTTTTATAGATAAAATTTATGAAGGAAATGTACAAGGCCTTGTATTAGCACTTATACAAAAAAATATGATTTCGACAGAAGAATATGAAGAACTTAAAAAATACTGGTATGGGGATGGTTTTTAGTGCCAGAGGCATGGATTTTGCATGCATTTTGCTGCGCCAGCCCACACAACAGTGCATATTATTCCTGTCATGGAATAATGTTTAGCTGGAACATGCAAGACCTGATGCCTGCATCGGAGTTATAAAAAACATAATATAAAAATAAAATAAATACTATAACTGGAAATTATCTTAATATAAATCAAGGTCTTGACATATCTATACACAAATAGTAATATACTACTAGCAAAGTGAGGCATAGGGCCGCATAAAGGGGTATACCACCTTGGGTATAATTTCTTTGTGTGGCTTTTTCAAATTGGAAGGAGATTTTTAATGGTACAAATTAACGGAGAAAGCATTGATGCAGCAGGAAAGACACTGGCAGCATATCTTGCAGAAAACAATTATATAATTGAAGGAATTGCAGTTGAGTGTAATGAGAAGATTATTCCAAGGCAGAAATATAATGAATATATACTTTCGGATGGAGATGTTGTTGAAATAGTAAGTTTTGTAGGCGGCGGGCAGTAAAAAGTGTTAAAATCTTTATAATATGCTGGCTGGATTATATACTTATAGAAATGGAGATTGCAGAAAATGGATAATAAAGACACTTTTACTTTAGGAGGAAAAGAATTTAAGTCACGTTTTATACTTGGCTCTGGTAAGTATTCAATGGAACTTATTAAAGCTGCTGTAGAAAATGCAGGAGCTGAAATAATTACACTGGCAGTACGCCGCACAAATACTAAGAAAAATGAAAACATACTTGATTACATACCAGATAATGTTACATTGCTTCCAAATACTTCTGGGGCAAGGGATGCAAAAGAAGCTGTAAGGATTGCAAGGATGTCAAGGGAGCTTGGGTGTGGGGATTTTGTGAAGATTGAGATTATGAGGGACAGCAAATATCTTCTTCCAGATAATGCAGAAACTATTAAGGCAACAGAAATACTTGCTAATGAGGGATTTGTTGTACTGCCTTATATGTACCCTGACCTTTATGCCGCAAGAAGCCTTGCAGATGCAGGTGCAGCGGCAGTTATGCCACTTGCTTCACCTATTGGCTCTAATAAAGGCCTTGCAACTAAGGATTTCATACAAATACTTATTGACGAAACAGACCTTCCTGTAATAGTTGATGCGGGCATTGGCAAACCATCACAGGCTTGTGAAGCTATGGAAATGGGTGCTGCTGCTATTATGGCAAATACAGCTATTGCTACAGCTGGAAACATACCAGTTATGGCAGGGGCGTTTAAGTCTGCTATAGAAGCAGGAAGAAGTGCTTATCTTGCAGGACTTGGACGTGTACTTGAACGTGGAGCATCTGCATCTGACCCGCTTACAGGGTTTTTAAGGGATTAACCAAATATAAATTTATATAACCTCTGGAAAGGAAGGCACTTAATATGGCACAAAACCAGTTTTTTGTAGACTCAGATAAATTAAGTGGTGCTGCCCTTGGACATAAGCATCTTATTGAAAATGACCCGTCTGCAAGGACAGACCATATGGAGTATCTGGAAGGCATGGAACAAATTTCTTCTGGCATTATGGATAAGGTTCTTGGGGAGGCCGCTGCTTTTGATTATAGTAAATATAATGCAGCAGATGTAAAAAGGGCAATAAACAGTGAAACATGCAGTATAGAAGATTTTAAGGCGCTGCTTTCACCTGCTGCAATGCCATTTCTTGAGGAAATGGCGCAAAGGGCAAAGGCTGAAACCAGTAAACATTTTGGTAATACTGTTTATATGTTTACACCTCTTTATATTGCAAACTTTTGTGAAAATTATTGTATTTACTGCGGGTTTAACTGTTATAACGACATTAACAGGAAGAAGCTGGATATGCAGGAAATAGAACATGAAATGAAAGTTATAGCAGAATCAGGAATAGAAGAAATACTTATGCTTACTGGTGAAAGCAGAGGACAGAGCAGTATAGAATATATAGGGGAAGCCTGTAAACTTGCAAGAAAATATTTCAGGAATACAGGGCTTGAAATCTATCCTGTAAATGTTGATGAATACAGATATCTCCATGAATGTGGGGCAGATTATGTTACAGTATTCCAGGAAACATATGACCCTGTTAAATATGAAACGCTGCACCTTATGGGCCATAAAAGAGTATTTCCTTACAGGTTTGACGCACAAGAGCGTGCTATAATGGGCGGAATGAGGGGCGTTGGCATATCAGCATTGCTTGGGCTTGCGGATTTCAGGAAAGATGCACTTGCAACAGCACTTCATGCATATTATTTACAGAGAAAATACCCACATGCAGAATATTCACTTTCATGTCCAAGGCTGCGCCCAATAATAAATAATGATAAAATCAACCCTCTGGATGTACATGAAAAAGAGTTGTGCCAGGTGCTCTGCGCATACAGGATTTTTCTTCCTTATGTGGGGATAACTGTTTCTTCAAGGGAACAGAAACATTTCAGGGATGGTATAGTAAAAATTGCTGCTACAAAAGTTTCGGCGGGTGTTTCTACAGGCATAGGAGACCATGAAAGTAAATATAACGGACTGGAAGATGAAAATGCAGGGGATGAACAGTTTGAAATATCTGATGCAAGAAGTTTTGATGAAATGTATGGGGATATGGCAGCAGAAGGACTCCAGCCTGTACTTAATGATTATGTATATGTTTAAGTGTGCAGGGCAGGAGGCTGTATATGGGATTTTACCAGGATATAGATTATAAATTAGTATGCGTTACAAACAGGCATCTTGTAAACGGGGATTTTTACCTGCAAATCCAGAATATATTAAAAAGCCAGTTTAAACCAGACATGCTGGTTCTAAGGGAAAAAGACTTAAAAGAAGATGAGTACAGGATAATGGCAGAAAAAGTAATAAAAATCTGCCAGGGAAGTGGTACTAAGTGTATACTGCACTATTTTAAAAATACAGCATTAAGCCTTGGGGCAGATGGAATTCATCTTCCATATTCTAAATATATGAATATGGGCAGTGCTGAAAAAAGACAGATTGGAATTAAAGGTGTATCTGTACATTCTGTAGAAGAAGCATTAAATGCACAAAAAGCAAGTGCATCTTATATTATGGCAGGGCATATATACAAGACCGCATGTAAAGAAGGCCTTGAGCCACGTGGCATAAAATTTCTTAAAGAAATATGTGCAACAGTTAATATACCAGTATATGCAATAGGCGGGATAAATATAAATAATGCCAGGGAATGTATAGAGGCAGGGGCATCAGGCGTATGCCTTATGTCTGGATATATGCACAAATAAGCTGTAACCTATAAGGTTACAGCTTATTTTAATCCGCTCAATTTATGAATTGTACTTTCTACGTTCCCCATTAATTTCCCTATTAATTATTCTTTTCCCTAAGATTTACTATTTGCATACTCCTTTCTTGCTTAACACAAACAAATAAAACCCCGATTAATTGTCTAGACTTAAGGTTTGTTACCTATTACAAATATATTATACAATTATTTTCGGCGAAATTCTACCCTTTTTCACCATTTTAGGACGAATAACAGTTATAAGGGAATGAACGACAAAAAAATTGTTTTACTACAGTTTATGTGTTAATATAAATATAAAAGGAACAGGGGAGGGAATAAAAATGTTTTCAGTTTTAATAGTAGAGGATGATTTAAATCAGTCAGATATAATTAAGGAATTACTGTCTGGCAAATATCCTGGATGGGACATAAGGACTGCTAAAAATGCCGGTGAGGCAGAAAAGATTTTAAAATCATTTAAAGTGGGATTATTCCTGCTTGATATAGAATTGTCAAAAGAAGAAACAGAGCCAGATGGAATAGATTTTGGCAGGAAAATACGGGAAATTCCGGGCTATAAACATATTCCTGTAATTTTTATTACGGGAATGTCAGATAAGGTTTTAAAAGCATTGCAGGAAATACATTGTGCTTCATACCTGGTTAAACCATTTTTGCCAGAACAGCTTATAGAAGCTGTAGAATATGCAACAGAAACAGAGGCAGAAGTTACAGAGGAACTGCTTTTAAAAGATTCAAATGGTGTTTACCAGCGGGTTGCCCCAGACAGTATTTTATATCTTGAGTCAAATGGCAAAAATATAATTATACATACAGAAGTATATATAATAACAATAGCCAATTATTCTGTTACTAAAATCCAGCAAATGCTCCCAGATTATTTTATAAGATGCCATAGGAAGTATATTATTAATGGAAGGAAAATTATTTCATATGACAAATCAACACAGTTTATACATATTGGCAAAAGCAGCATACCTGTTGGGAGAAAACATAAAGATGAATTAGAAGGGTTTTTAAAATTATGAAATTTATATTTTATTATATTGAAAATCTTTTGGAATTTATATATGCTTATATAATTGGCTGTGCATTTTTGTCCATAAATTATAAAAGCCATAGAATATACAGATGTTTTGCGGCAATACCACTTATATTTTTGTTTACTCTTTTTTCTGATAAAGCACCTGACGAATTTAGCATGACAGTAATAAGTGTATTATATACCATTATTTTATATGTATATGTGTTCCGCATATGTATGGCAGATGCAATATTATTAGCAGAGTCTATGTTTACACTTGTTCTGGTGTTTGAAGGAGTTCTAACAGTATTTATTAATTTATGTGATATTGCTATGACTTCTGTTGTATTTGCTGCAATAAGTAACGTGTCACTGGTTTTTTTGTCTTTTGTATTATATAAATATGTAAGGCTGGATACAGTGTTTAATTATGTAATGTCAGCAAATTCATATATTAAATCCCTGTTAATAGATATTTTTATAGCAGGTTTTGCATATATGCTTTTAGTTAAAACAAACTTTGACAGACAGGCAGACTACACTATTCTGTTTATACTTGCTTCATATATGATAAGTATAAATGTAGAAACTATATATTACCAGAAAAGAAATGACAGGCAGGCAAAGGAGCTGGAGAATTATGAAAAGTACCTTCCTATAGTAGAAGAGATGGTTGGATATATAAGGCTGCAACAGCATGATTTTAATAACCACTTGCAGGCAATACAGATGCTGCCCCTTACGCACACAGATTATAGTTCTTTGAAACAGGCAGTTATGACATATGGGGGCAGTGCGGGACTTATACCTGCACATCTTGATGTGCTTAAACTTAATATGAAGCTTGTTGCAGGGTTCCTGATAAGCAAATCAGAGGAATGTATGCTGCGTAAAAGGAATATACAAATAGAGATAAAGAATTATTCATTGCAGACAATAGTACCAGAATATAAACTTATAGAAATAATGGGTATACTTGTTGATAATGCCATTGAAGCTTCTTCAGAAGAGCAGGATATATATATACAGATAAATTCAGTAGAAAACCAGGTGCATTTTTATATATCAAATCCTGGGCCTGAACTTACACCACAGCTTAGGGGACTGTTCTTTACAAAAGGGTATTCTACAAAACAATACGACAAGAAACAGCATGGGCTGGGGCTGTACAAGCTTAAAAAAATTGCAGACAGATACAATGGAATGATTATACTTGATAATAAAGTAAAAGACGGGCAGATGCTTGTATGTTTTGAAGTAAGGATATAATTTAACCTCATTAAGTAAGCCCTTTAAAATACACGCTTTTTAAGCGGTGGGTTTAGGACTTACTTAGTCTGGCAGGAGTTCAAGCTCCTGCCAGACTGCCGCAAAGCGGCAATGAGGTTGGTTTGTAAGTGGGCAAGTAGCCAAGCCTGCTTGCAGGCATTGCGGATTGCGAATATCCGCTTGACTTTACCATGAAAAGGCGGTGTTTAATTTGTATAAAATATTTGTAGTTGAGGATGATGAGATTATAGCATTAACAGTTAAAAAGCATCTTGAAGGATGGGGTTACGAAGTGGCATGTGCCAGCAATTTTAAAGATATTTTACATGAGTTTGCGGAATTTGAGCCACATCTTGTATTTATGGATATAAACCTTCCTGTGCATAATGGATATTACTGGTGTGGGGAAATCCGTAAGATTTCAAAAGTCCCTATAGTATTTATCTCTTCTGCTTCAGATAATATGAATATAGTTATGGCAATGAATATGGGTGGGGATGATTTTATTACCAAGCCATTTGACCTTGATGTGCTGGTGGCAAAAGTACAGGCAATGTTAAGAAGAAGTTATGATTTCCAGGGGCAGACTAATATTCTGGAACATAAAGGTGCAATACTTGACCTGTCAGAAGCATCAGTTATTTACAATGGCAAAAAAGCCAGTCTTACTAAAAATGAATTTAAAATTTTACAGGTACTAATGGAAAATAATAGTAAAATAGTAAGCCGCAGCCATTTAATGGAGAAGCTTTGGGAAAGTGACAGTTATGTTGATGAAAATACACTTTCTGTTAATGTAAACCGCCTTAGAAAGACACTTGAAAATATAGGGCTGCAAGACTTTATTATTACAAAGAAAGGTATTGGATATAAAACCGCATAAATTTTATGCAGGAAAGAGGCTGTTTATGTATGTATTTTTGTCATATGTTTATAAAATTAGGTTTTTTCTAGCATTTTTTATAATTGAAATTTCACTTTCATCAAGTATTCTGCTGCTCAATAATATACCATATGAGGAAATTATATATGCTGTCTGTATAATGAGTTTTATAGCTTTAGTGGCAGGTATATATGGGTTTTATTTATTTTATAGAAGTTATAAAGAACTAAAAAATATTGAAAAGAATATAGAAATTTTATTTGGGGAACTTCCTTCACCAAGTGGATGCATTGAAGAAGAGTACCAGGTGCTTATTAAGAAACTTGCATGTTATTTTAATAAAGTTTTAAATAAAAATATTAATACATTTAAAGAAATGGAAGAATATTATACAATGTGGGTGCACCAGATAAAAACTCCTATAGCAGCTATGAAGCTTCTATTACAGGAAAAATCTGTGGAATTTGATGTATCTTATGAACAGGCACAGCTTTTCAGGATAGAACAGTATGCAGAGATGGCTTTGCAGTATATGAGGCTTGGCTCTGAAAGTACAGATTTTATAATTAAAAAAGTTAATTTGCACAACGTAGTAAAAGAAGCCATACATAAATATGCAAGAATGTTTATCCAGAAAAAGATAAAACTTGACTTTAAAGATTTTGATATTTTTGTAATCTCAGATGAAAAGTGGCTTGGTTTTGTAATAGAGCAGATACTGTCCAATGCAATAAAATATACAAATAAAGGCAGCGTAGCTATTAACTGTAAAGAGGGTACTAGTATTGTAGCTTTATTTATTGAAGATACAGGAGCAGGTATAAATAGTGCAGACCTTCCAAGGATTTGTGAAAAGGGTTACACTGGTTATAACGGACATAGTAGTTATAATGGCAAATTTTCTACAGGTATAGGACTTTATATGTGCAGCAAAATTATAAAGAAGCTGTCACATAAAATGGAAATAGAGTCAGAAGAAGGCGAAGGGACAACAGTTAAGATTACATTTAATACAGGAGGTGGGGAATAGTGTTTGGATTTAATAAAAAACTACAGAAAGAACCATATGACAGGAACAGTAAGAAACCTGTAATACATGCAAGCATATGCACTGGTGAAAAAGTTGCAGGTTTTAAGGATATACAGACAGGAAAATTCCATGAAGTAATGGTTATAAGGAATGACAGCGACTTACAATTTTTTATGCAGAAATATGATGTACTGGCAGATGAAATTGTAAAAGAATATTAGGATAATTTCCAGTTATCTTGTGTTTGTGTGAATGAATGGACGGACGGTTTCTGTGCCAGAGCCACAATATTCCGTACAGGGGCACGCTTCCGCTACGGTAACCCACGCAACGGCACATAAAGCCCATATATTATATATTCCAGATAAAACTTACGTTTCCCTGGAATATATAATATATGGGCTTAAATGCCGGCGGGGTTAAAGTGCCCCTTTTACGGAATAATTGATAGCATCTGGCACAGAAAACCTGCCATCATAAATTTACAGTAAAACGCAAAATAACCAGATAACTGGAAATTGGGTGGCAGGGATTATTCTGCCAGCCACTTATTAAACAGTGTAATAATTTCCGTTATACAAAAATTAATACAAAAATGATACCACTATACTTCCGTTCGTCTAAATCACTTTCCCTACACCACAATTTCCAGTTATAATATCTATTTTGTTTTTATGTAATTCTGGCTGATACAGCAGGTTTTAGGTGTTCTATCTAATATTATTTCCAGTCTTCCAGAAGTTCTTCTGCTTCTTTTTTAGAAAGATATCCAACTTTTGATATTTTGCCATTCTTATTACGTGAAATTTTTAAGTTAATAGTTCCTTTTTCATCATAACTGAATTGTACAAAGGATTTATCTGCTTTAAAATCTGCAAGAATACGTACCCGTTTTCCCTTATAATAGAAACTGCCATTTTTTCTGGTTATTTTCCATTTTTTATATTCCCTTGAGGCAGAAATATCTGTAACACCATCTATTTTTCCTTTATTATCTTTTAGAAGCCTGGCAAGCCCAATCATAAGGTCTGCTTCTTTTTGCGTTATGCTTTTATCTTTTAGATAGTATTTACAACTTGTGGCTGTTTCATCTACAATAGTATCTAACTTTTTTAAGCTTACAGCATCTAATGCCACATATCCGTCTGGCTGGTCTAATACAATGCTTATACATCCATCAGTACAGCCTCCGCTTGACATATCTTTTTCACTTACGCCACCACATAATATATGGTAGCCCCCATCTTCAAATACTACCTTTCCTTCTGCAATATGTTTTTTAATAGCACTATATTGCGTGTCTTTTCTATTTTTTGAAGCGTTACGGATATTAGTATTTTCCAGGTTATTATTTACATTATTTTCTGCCAGTTCCAAGCTGTTATCTGTTCTTTTTGTACCAGCAGTTCCAGTTGCTGCTGCTGTAGCACACAATGAAAGTGCAAGTGCAGCAGAGATGACAGTACATGATAAAGATTTTTTCTTAAATTCCATAATTTTACCCAGCCTTTCTTTTAATAATTTAGAGCCTTCATTTAATGTAACAGACATACCAGGATTTTTTAATTTTCTTCTGCTGTCTGCCATATTTAGAAGTGTATTGCCATATTCTTTTCTTTCTTTGCTCCCAAGGTTTTTAATAATTACTTCATCACATGATAGTTCACAAAGTTTGTTAGTTTCGTGCATAATAAAATATATTAACGGATTAAACCAGTGTATACAGGCTGTAAATTGTACAAGCCATTTATAGAACATATCTTTGCGTTTAAGGTGTATAAGTTCGTGGCTTATAATATTATGTAAATCTGTTTCCTGGATTTCTTCGGATGGAAGTATTATACATGGTTTAAAGAAACCCGTTAAAAGCGGAGAGGAAACCACATTATTAATATAAATGCTGACATTTGGTTTAATATGGTATTTTTCAACTAAAATTCCTGTTGTTTCCCATATATTTAAAGAATTTGTTTCAAAAGCCCCAGCTTTCAGATAATTATTGAAACCCTGGTAAACTGTGAGTTTTCTTGTAAAAAGTGCTATTGCAATTACCAGCCATATATAAAATACATTCTGTCTGGCAAATAATATTAATTTACCTGGTAATTTCTGGACAGTATTTTTTGCTTTTAAAGTAGTATTGTTTTTGCCTGATGCAGTTTTTGCTTCATTTATACTTTCTTTTTGGTTTATTTTTGGTGTGCTGCCATTTCCGGGCAATAACGTTTCTGGAGAATAATGTTCTGCCAGGACTGTTTTGTTTATAGGCGGTATTAAACTGGAGCAGGCATTGTAATATATGCTTTCCAGTAAATTAAAACCTATATTAAAGGGCAGTAAGAGACGTATAATAACAACAAGCCATATATAATACTGCCATTTCTGGCTGGTTCTTTTTTTATATAATGGTTTAAGCAAAATTAATATAAAAGCCAGAAAAGAACCTGAAACTGATAAGGAGAATAAAATTCTTATAAAATTATTCATTAATCTGTGCTTCCCTCCCTCTTTTTACCACAAAATTAATGCAAATTTAGTGTGCATAATGCACTCTGAAAACATGATAGCATGATGCACTCTAAATGTCAACTACAATATAGTGTTTAATTATATACATAAAAATACAACCAGGCAGGGTTATTATAATAATCCTGCCCGATTGTAAATCTGGTATTAGTTATTTATTTTAATCTGGCACATTTTCATTGCTTCTAGTGCATTGTTATGTGACTCTGGTGTAACTCCTGCACAGCATGAGGCATCTACATAGATGTCTTTTTCAGGAAAATGTGCTTTTAGCAACAACGCATTAGATATTACACATATATCTGTACAAAGACCTATAAGTTCTATTTCATCATATTCTTTTATTTTGTCTGGCAATACCGTGCTTCCAAAAGTATTCTTTTCAATAACATTTTGTGCATATTCATTTAATGCAGGTATAATTTCCCATCCATTGCTTCCTTTAATGCAATGTTCCACAGGCAGGTTCTTTCCCTCTGCTGTTTCAAGGTAATTACTGTAATGTGTATCTTTTGTAAATATTACCATAGTATTATTATTTATTGCTGCTTTTACCTTATCTGTTACAGCAGGCACGATTTTTACTGCTTCTTTTGTGCCAAGCGAACCGTCCACGAAATCATTCTGCATGTCAACTACAATTAAAACTTTTTCCATATTTAACCTCCGTTGTATAATTACCTTTTTTGTATTGCTGTATATTTATCAAGAAGAATAGCAGGGTGGTATGAAAGCTTTGCCTTTCTAAGCCCTTCATCACCTGTATCTTCTTCCCTGTTTACATATTGGTAGCCCTGGCATTCAGCAATTACAAATTGCTGGTTTATCATGGGGTAAGCGCCCTGTATTTCTGGAAATGCCTTTTCAAAGTGTACTACAAATGTATCATCAGACAGTGGTTCGCCAAGTGTAAAGGCAATTACTTGTCCATCACTTCTTAGTACACCTCCTGTAAGCCCAAGTTCTTCAAAGTGTATAAGGGCTTCTTTTACTACATCATATTCTTCCTGCATTAAATCATCCCATTTATCCACACGTTTTTTCTTCCAGATATGGTTCATCTGGATACATTCTGCTACATTGGCACTTGACAGCTTCTCATAATTCCATGAAGAATTATCCTTAAACCTTGCAATATGGTTTCTCTTGCCATGATATTTCCTTCCTGTAAGCTCCATAAGGTCTTTGGCATTATAAATATAGTCGCTTCTGTCCCTGTCAGGTTCAATAATAAAGCGTCCAGGATACCAGCTTGAAACCATTTCTTTTTCATCTTCCAGTATTCCGCTTATTTTAACACGGTTTCCTTCTGTCTGTTCATAAAGCATTATTTTAGCGAGAGCTTTCTTTTTATCACCAGCACCTGCTGGAAATGCATAGTAAATATCATCTTCAAATATATATTTAAGTATAGCACATCCACATGTATCCGCAACCTTTAAAGGATAGACCTTTTTCCATAGATACGTATTGGCAAAACAGAATTCACACGCCCTTTTATTATCTTCCCTGAACCTTGCGGAAAGCCATTCCTTGTCTGCAAGTGTAATATCATTAAATTCCATAACTTCCTCCATTTTAATAACATTATTTACACTGCCCTGTTAAGTTTATATCCAAAAAAGACGATAAATAAATAAGATATAGCTACATATACAAATAGCAGGGAGGTGCAATTATGAATATAAATGTTAATTCGTCTACTTCAAGTTACAATTATATACTAAGAAATTATTATTCTAAAAACCGTAATGCTTCAAGGACAATTTTGCGTAGTAATATTGATGACCAATTATTAGTAACTGCGGATTCAGATGCGCTTTCAAAGATATCCAAGGCATTGCGCAATATAGAATATTCATCTGACAATGGTGTTGGAATTTACAATAATGTAAAAGCATTTGTAGATACATATAATAATCTTTCATCAAGTTCGGGCAGCTCACTATCATATGATATAACACATCCGCAGAAGCTTATTAAAAGCCTGGTTAAAGGCAAAGCTGGTGAACTTGAAGACATAGGCATATCTGTATCTGCTTCAGGAAAGCTTACGCTGGATAAGGAAGCTTTGTTAAAAAGTTCCCCAGGGAAAATATCCAAAATTTTTTCTTCAGACAGTGATTTTACCCAGAAGATAAAATACTATTCCAGTAAAATATATAAGGCGTCTAATCTTATTAATCTGTCAACACCGCCTGATATTGAATTTTCTGGTACAAGTATTCCAGATACAAATACAAGTTCTGTAATTGATGCAAAAGTATAATAATATGCCATCTGCTGGTAATACTGGCAGATGGCATATTTATTTTTATATTTTATCCGTATCTTTTTATAAATATATAGGAAAAAATTTATACTGCGGCTATACAAGTTTAGCTGTATTAATCTTTATACCAGGGCCCATTGTACTTGCAAGTGTAACACTCCTGTAATACTGGCCTTTAGCTGATGAAGGTTTTGCCTTTGTAATGGCAGCAGTTAAAGCATTGATATTTTCGATTAACTGTTCTTCTGTAAAGGAAACTTTTCCTACAGGGCAGTGGATTATATTAGACTTATCAAGCCTGTACTCAATTTTACCTGCTTTAATATCATTAACAGCCTTTGTAACATCCATTGTAACTGTACCAGCTTTAGGGTTTGGCATAAGACCTTTAGGTCCAAGTACACGTCCAAGACGTCCTACAACACCCATCATATCAGGTGTAGCAACTACAACGTCAAAATCAAGCCATCCATCATTCTGGATTTTAGGAACAAGTTCCTCACCGCCTGCAAAGTCAGCGCCTGCTGCAAGTGCTTCATCAATTTTGTCACCTTTAGCAAATACAAGTACTCTTACTTTCTTTCCAGTACCATGTGGCAGTACAACTGCACCACGTACCTGCTGGTCTGCATGACGGCCATCGACACCGAGCCTGAAATGGGCTTCAACTGTTTCATCAAACTTAGCAACTGCTGTCTTTTTAACTAAGCCAACAGCTTCTGGAATTTCATACTGCTGTGTCCTGTCAACAAGTTTAGCAGTTTCTACATATTTTTTTCCTCTTTTCATAATATAAACCTCCTGGTGGTAGTAACGGCGGGTTTTCCAGTGCAGTTATATACAGATGTTCCATTTATACTGCCACTGGAAGTACAGACGCATTATTTATATGCGTACAGCCTCCCACAACGTCCAATACAATAACAAATCTGTTTTTTATTAATTAATGTCTGATAAATAACATTTACGGAATTTTATAAAATAAATAATATTCTTAACTGCTGGTATTTATTCTTCAACAGTTACGCCCATGCTGCGTGCTGTACCAGCTATCATACTCATTGCTGCTTCGATAGTTGCTGCATTTAAGTCAGGCATTTTTGTTTCAGCAATTTCCCTGATTTTATCCTTAGAAATTGTAGCAACTTTTGTCTTATTAGGAACGCCTGAACCAGACTGGATATTACATGCCTTCTTAATAAGAACTGGTGCTGGAGGAGTTTTTGTAATAAAGCTGAAACTCTTATCCTGGTATACAGTGATAACAACAGGAATAATCATGCCTTCCTGTCCTGCTGTTTTAGCATTAAACTCCTTTGTAAACTGCACAATATTAACTCCGTGCTGTCCAAGTGCAGGACCAACAGGTGGTGCTGGTGTTGCCTTAGCAGCAGGGATTTGTAATTTAATATATCCTTCGACTTTTTTAGCCATTTTAAAGTACCTCCTATAATAATAATGCGTTTATACGCAAAATCCATTGGCAGCCGCTATAAACTGCCCTTGGTCTGAACCAAATAAAACTGGTAATCTTATACAGCTTCAATGTCATTGAAACTTATTTCTACTGGTGTTTCACGGCCAAACATATCTATATTAATTGTAACCGTACTATTCTTATGGTCAATCTGACGGACAATACCTGTTGTATTCTCCCAGACACCAGACTTAACAACTACAGAATCGCCAATGCTATATGGGGCATTAGGGGCATCTACTTTAAGTCCCATGCTTTCAATATCTGCCTCTGTAAGAGGAACCGGCTTAGAGCCTGGTCCTACAAAGCCTGTAACCCCGCGTGTATTACGGACAACATACCATGTATCGTCATTCATAATCATTTTAATAAGAACATAAGCAGGGAACATTTTCTGCTGTACAGTCTTTTCTTCCCCATCAGTCCCTTTTGTAATATTTAACATAGGCACTGAAACTTCCAGAATCTGGTCCTGGAGATTGCGGTTTTCAATAGTCTTTTCAATATCCATTTTAACCTTATTCTCATATCCTGAATAAGTATGAGCAACATACCAATGCGCTTCTGTATCTGCCATAGTCTATCACCTTATCCTATCTGAAGAATCTTATCAAGGCCTGTCTTAATAATAAAATCAAGCAGGGCAATGATTGCACCTAAAATAACTGTTACAACAACTACTGCTGTAGTCTCTTTGATGACTGTATTCTTGTCTGGCCAGATAATCCTGGCAAATTCTGCCTTCAGTTTCTGGATACGGCCACCTTTTTTCTTTGTGCCACTATCTGCACTTTCAGTTTTCTTTGGTTCGTCCTGTCCAACTATTTCTTTGTTTTCAGAATCTCCCATAAAAAGCCTCCAATCTGCGGCTATATATTAGCAGCAGTCAAATCATCCAGGTTCTTTAAAAGTGCATACTGCACCTTTACACACTGTTAATACTATTTAGTTTCTTTGTGTATTGTGTGTTTCCTGCAGAACCTGCAGTATTTTCTTGTTTCCATTCTGTCAGGATGATTTCTCTTTTCCTTAGTAGTATCATAATTACGCTGTTTGCATTCTGTACATGCTAAAGTAATCTTTACTCTCACAGATTTCACCTCCATAAATTAAATACATTTTATAAAATCCAGACATAAAAAAAGACCTGTTACATCGCCAAACAAGTATAGCATAGTTACAGACGGCTAGTCAAGGGCTTTTTGCCTTTAATATATGATAATTTATAGTTATTGTGTGTTTAGATAAACTTTGAAAAAATTCCTTTACAATATCCCATCCCGCTATTATAATTATTCCAACACCTTATTTTATAATAAAGAAAGGAATAAAAACAGATTATGGATAATGTAAAACTATTCCGCAGGCGTTTTATACCAGAGGAAATAACAGAACTGAAGGATGACCATATTATAATGTTTAAGGATGGTATTATAATTACGAAATGGAATGTCCTTAAACCAAGACACGACATTAATAATGGTATTTCGGCATATTTTATTAGAGATGGCATAAAAGTAAGCAAGATATTTGATGAAGCAGGGCAGTTTGTGTACTGGTATTGTGACATTATAGAAACAACTTATAATGAGGAAGATAATTCATATACGTTTAGTGACCTTCTTGTTGATGTGCTTGTGTATCCTGACGGGCGTGTGGAAGTGGTTGATATGGATGAGTTTGCTGACGTAATGGAAAAGGGGATACTTGGAATTTCTACCATAGCATTTGCAATGCGGAGTGCAGATTTGCTTTTAAAAACTATTTATTCCGGTAATTTCCAGAAATACACAGATTATATCGAAAATATATAAAGGGAGTACTGCTGCATATGCCTACAGGCATTTGCAATGTGTACGCCCTTTATATTTCCATATATTACTGGTTTGAACTCTGGGAATAGTTAAAACCAGTTATGCTTTCTGATACTGTATTATAAACATATTCACCGTTAATTGAAGTGTTATCTTTTGCATTTATTGCAAATCCTATCTTAAGATGGTCATCTTCTTTGCCCATAAGTCTATAAATAACAGGGCTGTCTTCATAAAATTCAACACCAGTATTATTATAGTTTTTAAATATTGAAGTAATAACTCCATTTCCGTCTTCATGTGCATAATATTCCGTCTGCCTGTCTAAATCATATATTGTAAAAGTCCTTGCCCATAACCCGTTATAAATAAGCACGGCATATCTTTTATCATTTTGTGTTACCCATTGTATATCACAGAAATATCCTTCTTTAAGTGGCATTTTTCTTGGTGAAGTTCCAGGATTTAATATAATCTGTTTTATAATTTCATTGCCTGTTGCATCCTTTTGTGTCTGTATTTCTACATAAGTAGTATTGCCGCTTTGCAAATTGTGTGTGTTTTTCTCGCCTTCTGTGCTTTCTACACCAGTATAACCAGTTTTGTATTTTTTAAGGCTTGATTTGGATAATTCCTGTTGCTGGTATTTTTCTTCTTCTGTATTCCATACATAGTAAATATTCTTTTTAGAGTGTTTTACTCTAATCACTTTTGTTGTGTCTGCTGGTATATTAAATTTACATGATGCTGCCTCTTTGCTGGAAGTATCATAGATTGTATCTGAAACTTTATCAAGTGACATTTCACCAATATTCCATATATAATATTCTTTTAAAACAGAATTTTTTCTTTTACGTTTTCCAGTAATCTCTTTAAATTTGCTTCCAATAACATCTATTTTTTGTCCAATGACAAGCTCGTTTGTGCCATCAGCATTATAATCATACACATACAGTTCTGCGCCTTCTTCAAAAAAAAGCCTGCCTTCTGGCACATTTTTAAAGGTATAATTTATGTCTGCCTGGCCAAGTTCTGCATTAAAGACATCATTAAGTTTTAATATAAAACTTCCAGTATAGCCTTTGCCCTTTTCATAATTTCCTGATGTCATTACAAGCTGTATATTCCTGTCAAGCCCGCTTGGTGAAACAGTATTTATGCTTGCTGCTACTATTTCTTCCCTTTCGTTAAAAAGTTTGCTGTCTTTTTCCTGTGTTGTGCCATTTCCCCATGTCCCGCCATCCCACAATATCTGTAGCGGCCTTAACAGAAATGCCCATATAAAACACAGCAACAAAACAATAAATGCAAGTTTTGTATACTGGCGGTGGCTTCCAGGCATATAAATAAGGTGGTATGCCCGTTTCTGTGTATATTTTTCATTAAAAAACAACAATGTCTGCCTGCCTTTATAAGAGCCTTCTTTTATATTTAATAATTCTTGTGCCAGCCCGTTTGCAGAGTTTACACCGCCATTTTTCGCAACAGTTTCATCTGCTGCAATTTCAATATCTATGTTTAATAAATAATATGCAAGCCACATTAATGGATTAAACCATTGTACAGTAAGTACAATAAATGCAAAAAATCTTATAATTCCATCCTTGTTTTTATTATGTGCTTCAAAGTGCTGTAAAAGATACTTTATATCATTTACACGCATTTCCGCTGGAAGATACATCTTCATAAAAAGTATCCCAGAAACCACAGGGCTGTCCACTACGCCAGACTGGTATATTCTTCCATATATGTGGCTGGAATTTTTAAGCCACGTCTTGTTGCTGGCCTGGCGTACTAGTGTAAATAATAAAATAACTGCTATGCCTGCAACCCATATTATTGCACATGCTATATAACTTCTGTCTGCCTGTATATCATTAATAAATACATTGCGCCATCCTTTCATTATCCCGGAATTATCTTTAATTTCAAGCCCAAGCTGTGCCATTACCATGTGAAATTCCCTGTTCAATTTACTAGACAAGCAAAGAGGGCTTGAAAGTGATACTGGGCATATCCCTTTAAAAAAGTACAATAGCCATAAAAAAACAATATATTTTCTAGGTGCTTTGGATAACAAAAGCCGCAGAAGCAAAATAACTGGTATCATAACAGATGTTATAATTCCCATTGAAAAAGCTGTATAAAACAGCCTGTATAATAAATCCATACTGCCCTCCAGAATACTAACGATAAGATTATACACATTTTTGGCAGACTGGCAACAGGATTTATCTTAATCCTTCCAAATCATCTAACCATATATTTACACAGGCATCACTTGGCATCCTCCAGTCACCACGTGGGGAAAGTGCAACACTTCCTACTTTTGGGCCATCAGGGATACATGAACGTTTAAACTGCTGTGAAAAGAACCTGCGGTAAAATGTACACATCCATTTATATATTGTATCATCACTGTATGAACCATCAAATGTATACTTTGCAAGCCTGTATATTTTAGATGGGGTATATCCAAAACGCATCATATAGTACAGGAAAAAATCATGCAGTTCATAAGGGCCTACAAGGTCTTCTGTCTTTTGTGATATTTTGCCATCTTCTGGTGGAAGGAGTTCCGGGCTTACAGGTGTATCAAGTACATCCATAAGTATATCTTTTAGTTCATTATCATTACATGTTTCTGCATAATAAAGTACGAGATATCTTACAAGTGTTTTTGGGACAGAAGAGTTCACCCCGTACATTGACATATGGTCGCCGTTATAAGTTGCCCATCCTAGTGCAAGTTCAGACATATCACCAGTTCCTACAACCATGCCACCAGACTGGTTGGCAATATCCATAAGGATTAAAGTACGCTGCCTTGCCTGTGCATTTTCATATGTCACATCATGTACATTTGCATCATGCCCTATATCCCTGAAATGCAGGCTGACAGCTTCATGTACTGGTACTTCTTTTAATGTTACGCCAAGTTTTTTGGCAAGGCTGCATGAATTATTATAAGTTCTTCCAGTTGTGCCAAAACAAGGCATTGTAACAGCTTGTATGCCGCTTCTGCCAAGCCCAAGCATATCAAATGACTTTACAGTTACAAGGAGTGCAAGTGTTGAATCAAGACCGCCAGATATGCCAACAACTGCATTTTGGCAATTTGTATGTGCAAGCCTTTTTTTAAGTCCCATTGCCTGTATATTTAAAATTTCATTACAATGTTGTTCCATATCAGATTTATTGCCAGGGACAAACGGCGTGCGTGGATATTTCCTTGTAAGGGCAGTTTCAGTTATATGGCAGAATTTAAAACTTGTAACTGTATAATCTGCTTCATAAGGTGTTTTGATATCAAATGTTGTCATACGCCTTCTTTCGCTGGCAAGCCTTCCAAGGTCAATTTCAGTAATAGCCGCCTGGTTGGTGAAGCGTTCTGTTTCCGTAAGTATAGTTCCATTTTCGGCAATAATATTGTGTCCAGAGAAAACAAGGTCGGTAGAGGACTCCCCTTCCCCTGCATCTGCATAAATATAGGCACAGACAAGCCTGGCTGCCTGGCTGCCCACAAGTTCCCTGCGGTAAATGTTTTTGCCTGTTGTTTCGTCGCTGGCAGACAGGTTTGCAATAATAGTTGCAGATGCCATTGCATGGTAACAGGATGGTGGTACAGGCATCCATAAATCTTCACATATATCAATGCCAAGTACAAAACCAGGCATATTTAATGCTTTAAATAAATGCTTAGAACCAAAAACTACACCATCACAATATGCATCAAGGCCAGGAACTCTAATAACTTCTGTTTTTGAAGGGGCAGCAGTAAAATGTCTTGCTTCATAAAATTCAGAATAATTTGGTATATTCTGTTTAGGTACTATGCCAAGCAAAGAGCCATCATGGATAACAGCAGCAGTATTATAAAGCCTGCTATTATTCATCAAAGGAAGCCCAACAACAATTACCATATCAATATTATTATTGCCTGAAAAAGTGCAGATTTCTGCAAGCCCGTCAAGTGCGCCTTGTAACAGGGTGTCCTGTAGGAAGAGGTCACCACATGTATATCCTGTTATACATAATTCTGGAAAAACTGCAAGTTTAACTCCCTTTTCATAAACTGCCATAATATTTTTTATAATACTTTTGGTATTAAATTTTGTGTCGCCTACACGTATATCTGGTGTAATAGCAGCAACTTTAATAAAACCATCTTTCATTGAAATTGTCCTCCATTCATAAAGAAACATTATATAGTATTTTCTGCATAATTAATAAAAAAATCCATAATTAGGATTGAATACTGCTAGTAATTGTCTTTTGCCTGATATAACATTACCATATAATTACTTAAAAATAAATAAGAACAAAATTGACCTGTTAAAAAAAGTATGATATAACCAAGTTATATAAATAATTTATATAACTTGGTTATAAGGAGGTTTAACAGTGCCAAAACAAAAAATAACAAAAGAAATGGTGGTAAATGCTGCTTTTGAATTAGCAAGGGATGGTGGTATGGAAAATGTAATGGTTAAGAATATTGCAAACAAGCTAAGCTGTTCTGTCCAGCCAGTATATACCTATTGTAATAATATGGCTGGACTGCAAAAAGAAGTGGTAGAAAAAGCCAATGATTTTGTCCAGAAGTATATTTCTACAAATATTGATAAAAGAAACTTATTCCAGAGCACAGGACAGGCATATATAAAGCTGGCAAAAGAAGAACCAGGTATCTTTAAAATATTTATTTTAAAACAAAGAGAAAATATTGCCTCACTTAATGATTTATACCAGTCAGAAGCCAGCCCTCAGACAGCAGAATATATTGCAGAGGGACTCGGAATAAGTATAGAACAGGCAAAACAGCTTCACATAAATATGTTAATTTATACTATTGGTATTGGGACGATACTTTCTGTTACCACACCAGGAGTTCCTGCTGGTGAAATACTTTCGCAACAGGAAACAGCATATAATGCATTTTTAAAACAGGTTTTAGACAGTAAGGAGGATAACAATAATGAATAATAAAACTTTAATTATATATAAAAGTAGTACAGGGTTTACGGAAAAATATGCCAAATTAATAGCCGGCAAGACAGGCTGCAAACTTGCTGCATATAAATCAGTAACACCAGGGTTAATAGCAAAGTATGATACTATAGTTTTTGGAAGCCGTGCACATGCAGGAATGATTGATGGCTATAAAAAAATAAAGAAAATTACCAGCAAAATTCCTTCTGTTAAATTAATATTATTTGTAACAGGAGCAACACCAGCCGCTTCCAAAGACATAATAGAAGCATTTTGGAAACAGAACCTTTCACCAGAAGAAATGTTAAAAATACCACATTTCTATATGCCTGGTGGTTTGTGCTATGAGAGAATGTCCATGCCAGATAAGTTAATGATGAAAATGGCAGCATTAATGATAAAAAATAAAAAGAATAAAACACCATTTGAAGCTGGATTTGAAAATGCTATCAAAGCATCTTATGATATTTCATCACCAGAATACATAAAACCATTAGTATCAATATTATAATTTCCATTTACAAAAACACATGATAATTTCTAGTTATCTTTTGTTGGAGGACGGACGGTTTACAGCGCCAGAGCCAGAATATCCAGTGAAAAGGGGTACGCTTCCGCTACGGTAAGCCACGCAGCGGCACATAAAGCCATGTATTTAATGTCCCAAAATAAAATTGCATTTCTTTTGTAACATTAAATACATGGCTTAAATGCCGGCGGGCTTAAAGTACCCCTTTTACTGGATATTGCTGCCATCTGGCACATAAAACCTGGCATTATAAACCAGTAAAACACTGGACAGCAGGATAACTGCAAATTACCTGTGGCGAGATTATCCTGTATGACACTTCCGTATGTCTGGATAAAATACCATATAACATAAAGGCAAAATAAACACTATAACTGGAAATTATCCTGCATACAGTTTATTGTAAAGGAAAGATGTGCCTGTCTGCTTTTGTTGGTTGGAATTTTAGACAATATGTGGTATTATAAGTCTGCTAAATAGACCAAAGAACCGAAAGGAGGCAAAGTTTTTAATTAAGGTAACAATAAGTGGATGGTACATTTTAGATGGAAATGCCAGCGTGATGATGCTGCCTTGTGGATAAGAATGAATTTAGCATTAGAGATATACCAGAACTTGAACAAATACCTGGAAAGTTTAAAAAGTATAAAGGACAGGATGCAGAACTTGCATGTGATGAAACAATAATAAAAGGCTGTGCTGATATTTAAAAATATAATTATGGCAGGATTCTTTTAATAATGGGACAGAAAGAAAAACAAAACAGGCTCTGCCTTGCTAATGGCATGGCGGCTAATAAAACAAATTTAAAGGAGGGGATAATAATGGTTTCTAACTCTGATAAGAAGAAATATAATAAATTCCATGTAATAATAATAGCAGTAATTACAATTATTATTGCAGGAGGCGGGCTTACTAAGGGGAAAGTTTATGTAAGGGCTGTAAATCCAGATAATGCAGTTAATCCAGTTGAAAAGGTTGAAAACCCAGATAGTAATAGTACGTCTGGAAGCAGTATAGAAAAATATAGAATAGAAGAAATATTCCATGATTTTATAAATAATAAAATAAAATCACGTCCTGAGTGGAAGAAGTGGAAAGGGAATACAAATAAATTATACTTTAGTATCCAGTATACTGTAGATGATACACCTTGTTTATTAGTAACCAAAGATATAATTACAAATACAAATGAAGCAATGAATTCATTTATTTATTATTACGATGAAGAAACTGGTAAAATCCAGTTATTAACTTATCTTGCAAGTAATGGCACATCATATCCTGTTTCAATGATGGATGGGGAATTTGTTATTTCTTCAAACCATTCTATAAGAAGTTATTCATGGGAAGGCGGGGATATGGAACTGTATGCACAAGAAGTAGACGGGTATTACATGTATAATGGAAAATATACATATTCTTCTTTGTCATGGAAAGTTCCGTTCAAAAGCAAAAAATTAAAACTTGATGCCAGAAAATATAATACAAAAAAACAAATGGATGCCTGTGCAAATAAAATTAAAAAGATTAAGAATTTTTCAAAAAGTAAAGCAAAGGATTTTGAAAAAATGTATTCTGGTGCTGTTCCTGTTCCATTCTATATTAATAAAGACACAAGCTGGAAAAAATTCATCTATATTAATTAATGGGCAAGGCTAAGCTATGTTGATAAATTATCTTCTGCTAACTCACCAGAAATTTATCTGGAACTTCAAGTTTTAAAATCTGCAAGGGCTGGTTATGACAATGATGGTGAAAAACAGAAGCACAGTGCAAAAATACGTGCTGTTGTCTGTTATAAGGGTAATGGCGAGTTTGTTTTAAAAGCTCCTTATAGTTTTAATATTACAGCTTAGTAAGATATGGTTATTTACATTGATATTGGAGGAAGATAAATGGATTTTGGTATGCCAGTTTTGATTGAAAATAAAAATGTCCAGGATAATATTGCATTATGCAGAAAGTTAGGGCTTGATTTTCTGGAATTAAATATGAATTTGCCTGAGTACCAGACAGATAAACTGGAAGATACTGCTTATTTTGAGGAATTAGCAGAGGAAGCAGATATTTATTATACAATACATTTAGATGAAAACCTTAATATTGCTGATTTTAACAGCAGTGTTTCAGATGCGTATATGGAAACAACTGCCAGGGCAATAAATGCAGCTAAATTATTAAATGTTCCTGTCCTGAATATGCATATTAACCATGGTGTACATTTTACTCTTCCAGACAGGAAAGTGCAGCTATTTGAGGAGTATTTTAATGATTATATAAGGAAATTCCAGGAATTTAAAAGTCTATGTGAAAAAAGCATTGGGGACAGTGGAATAAAAATCTGTATTGAAAATACGGATGGGTTCAGGAATTATGAGAAAGCTGCTATAAAAATGCTTTTAGAAAGTGATGTTTTTGCTTTAACCTGGGATATTGGCCATAGTAACAGCAGTTCAAATATAGATGAAGGGTTTATTATGCAGAATGAAGGGAAATTAAAACATTTCCACCTGCATGATAGTGTTGGAAGTAAAGACCATATGACATTGGGGACTGGTGAAATAGACTTAAAAGCACGTATTGGAATTGCCAGAAAGCATAATTGCAGGTGCGTTATTGAAACAAAAACAATAAAATCACTGGAACAATCAGTATTGTGGTTAAGGAAAAACATATAAACAAAGGGTGCTTTACTTGTATTAAAGAGTTAATATACAGGTAGCACCCTTTTATTTTATTTTTTTTGTCCAGGCTTTCTCTTTTTAATAAACAGTTCTTTCCATATACCAGGATGGAAAAGTATTAATAAAGGGAATAATTCCAGACGCCCAGCAAGCATATCAAACATTAATACTATTTTTGAAAAAATGCTGAAACTTCCGAAATTCTGTGCTGGCCCTGCTTCTGCCAGGCCAGGCCCCATATTATTTATAGTTGCAAGTACTGCTGTAAAATTTGTAGTAAAGTCTTTATTGTCAACTGAAATTGCCAGTACAGATAAAAAGAATATAATTGTAAATGCAACAAAATAAACATTTGTTGCACGTACTATTTCATGCTCAACTGGTTTTCCATCCATTTTAATTTTTTGTATACATTTTGGATGTATATAGGATGCCATTTCTTTTTTTATTGACTTTACCAAAATAATTACACGTGACACTTTAATTCCGCCACCAGTGCTTCCTGCACATGCGCCAATAAGCATAACAACTATAAGTACCGTCTTAGAAGTCTGTGGCCAAAGGTCATAATCAGTAGTTGAAAATCCCGTTGAGGTAATTAATGTTGAAACCTGGAAAAATGCGTGGCGTAATGCGTCAGAAGCTGACCCTATAGTTTTGGCTATATTTATAAAAATTACTGTTACTGATATAATAATTAACATTAAATATGTATGGACTTCTTCTATACTTAATGCTTTACGCCATTTGCGGTAAAGAACCAGGTAGTATACATTAAAGTTTACCCCAAATAAAATCATAAAAATTGCTACGACCCATTGGATATATGGTGAATACCCCCCAATACTGTCATTTTTAATGCCAAATCCTCCTGTACCTGCTGTACCAAAAGTAATTGCCAGGGTATCAAATAATTCTAAACCGCCAGCAAGCATAAAAATTATCTGTAATATAGTCATTCCAAAATATATAATATACAAAAGGCGTGCTGTAGTTTTAATTTTAGGTACAAGCTTTCCAACAGAAGGCCCAGGGCTTTCGGCACGCATAAGGTTGATTTGTGAACCTCCACTTAACGGGATAACTGCAAGCAGGAAAACTAATACACCCATGCCACCAATCCAGTGTGTAAAACTGCGCCAGAATAAACTGCAATGCGAAAGGACTTCAACATCACTTAGGATAGAAGCGCCTGTTGTTGTAAAGCCTGATACAGTTTCAAAAAGTGCATCAGTAAATGAAGGTATTTCACCAGAAAGCCAGAAAGGCAAAGCGCCAAATAAACTCATTATAATCCAGCTTAATGCAGTTGCTGCGCTTCCTTCTTTTAAATAAAATACAAGGCTTTCTGGTTTTTTAACTGTTAGCATTATGCCAAGCACCAGGCATATACATGCTGTAATGAAATAGTAAATTCCTTTATCTTCCTCATAAATAACCGCAACAAGGCAGGGGAAAAGGAGCAGTATAGTTTCAATTTTAAGTACACATCCTAAAATATACCTGATTATTGAATTATTCATTGCTGCCTCCTACACCAGAATATCCTGGATGTTATCAAAACCTGTATGTGTTGTAACTATTACCACCGTATCACCAGGCAGTATGCTGTCTGTACCCGATGGTATTATTGTTTTGCCATTTCTTTGTATACAGCATAACAAAAGGTTTTTCTTAAGGTTCATTTCCATAATAGGAATATTAGTAACTTCTGATTCCCTGTCAATAAGGAACTCAAGGGCTTCTACACGTGAGTCAAACATATGGTAAAGTGTTTCAACATTACTGCCAATAGAGGCAGTTTTAGCACGTACATAGGCAAGTATTGCTTCAGCAGTTATATATTTAGGGTATATTACACTGCCTAAGTCCAGGTGGCTTATAACATTTTTAAAGTTAATACGGTTAATTTTTGTAATAACTTTTGCATTAGAAACCTCCCTTGCATAAAGTGTCAGGAAAATATTTTCTTCATCAATGCCAGTTAGTGGGACGAAAGACTCTATATTTTTAATTCCTTCTTCTTTTAGAAGTTCCTCATTAGTTCCGTCACCATTTATAATAATTGCCTTTGGAAGCAGTGCATTAAGCTCCTCACAGCGTTCAAGGTTACTTTCTATTATTTTAACATCAATGCCCATTGGAAGAAGCTGTTTAGCCAGGTAATATGCAGCCTTTCCGCCTCCTATAATCATTGTGTTATTAACCTGTTTTATATCAAATCCAATTTTAGAAAGGAAGTTTCTTGCATCACGGCGTGAAGATACAAATGAAACTACATCACCAGCAGCAAATGTAAACATTCCTGTAGGGATAATTATTTCACCATCACGTTCTACAGCACAAAACAGTACATTTTGTGAAACACTCTTTTTACCAAGGTTTACTATTGTCTGGTTTGCCAGGATATTGTCCTCTGGAAGCTTAAATTTAATCAGCTCTACCCTTCCATGTGCAAAAGGGTTTACCTCTAATGCTGTAGGCAGGTAAAGCAGGCGGGCAACTTCATGTGCTGCTGCAAGTTCAGGGTTAATAATCATGGCAAGCCCGAGTTTCTGCCTTAGATATGCACTTTCTTCACTGTAATCAGGAGTGCGGACACGTGCAATGGCAGCACAGTCACCCACACGTTTGGCAACAGTGCAGCAAAGCAGGTTTAATTCATCAGAGTCCGTAACAGCTATTAGAAGGTCTGCATCTTCAATACCTGCCTCCATTTGTACATTATAACTTGCGCCATTGCCTGCAAGCCCCATAACATCGTAAGTATTGGCAAGGTGCTGTATTTTTTGTGGATTTTTGTCAATAAGGGTAATATCATGGCTTTCTTTAGACAATTGCTCAGTTAAAGTTGCCCCTACCTTTCCACATCCAACAATAATAATATTTAATCCCGTTTTTTTGCGGGATTTTCTTCCTAACATGTCTAACCTCGTTTCTGCGCCGCAAGCAATTAGTATGTTTCTGGCGTAAATGCCAGTAATAATGTAAAAACAGGCATCCACCAGGCAGCGCGCAGGAGTAAACCTGTATATAACCATATATTATCACTATATAATAAAAAATGCATTAGGAAAATTAAATAAATATGGGATAATTTCCTGTTATCTGGTGTTTGTGTGAATGAATGGACGGACGGTTTCTGTGCCAGAGCCACAATATTCCATACAAAAAAGCATGCCGGAGGCATGGCTTTTGCACGCATTCCGCTGCGTGGGTTAAAGTGCCCCTTTTATGGAATAATCCCAACCACCCCATTTTAAGTTATATGGTTTTTTTGGACAGTAGAAAAAATAAACAGTGTATGATATAATAAAAATAAGCAAACTTTAAATGTGCTACAAAAACGATGACGGAGCAATAGAGTTGAATTTTTAATTAGAGTGTGTTAGGAGGGCTGTTCTATGAATATTGAAGATAATTCATCTTTTAAGAGTGTGGAACTTCTTGATGAGGAAATTGATATTTATATGCTGATAAGAAGCCACGATTTTACAGGCCACGCTTCATCTGAGAGATTTGAGCGGTTTGATGAAGCCATTAAATTAAACAGAACAGAAAATGGCAGACAGGCACCATTTGACAGGATTTTCCGGGTTGATAAAAACCATGTAAATGGTATTGAACTGCATTGCGTGACAAAGAACGGTATTATTTTCATATTAAATGAAGAGAAGTTTAGAAACTGGGAATGTTGCATTGTGACAGTTTTATTTGCCCGCGTGAACCAGGCGAAGCGGCTGTATGATGCTGTGGGTATTGAATTTCCAGAGATGATACACAAGAAGTGCGAAGAATGGCAAAAGTATAGATTGAATGAATATTGATTTTTTTGATGGTGGATTGCTTTGTTTCTGATATTATTTAATTCAAAATTATGAAATTCATGACAGGAACAGTTAGGGGATTATTAGAAAATACCAAAGCAGACCAGCAGTGTAAGGCTTCTGGAAGTGTGGCAGATAAAGCTTTATAATCCCTGGGCAGAATTTACTTTTATATTGTCACTATGAATTCTATATCTATTTGTCATGGGTACTACCTCCTTGTATATTATATAATCTTTTAATTTAATTTTATTATAATATAAACCAGCAAATTTTGCGGGTTTATATGGAAATACTTTATTATAGTTTTTTCTAAAATAAGTTCTGGGATAATGGGTTATTAAAAAATATCAGGCCATGCTGCCAGGCATCTGCTAATCTTATTAAAAAAGGGCTTTTCAAATCCAGATATTTATGTTATAGTATAGTGCAGATAAAGCAAAGAAAAGGAATAGTAGCTATGAAACGGAATCCAGAAAGCTGTTGGCTGATGTGAAACAGCAGAAGTGAAGTAGTGAACTCGCCTTGGAGCTGCCGGTTGAAGTGTAAGTAGATTTGGACGGAGTCCCACCGTTACAGGGGAAGGGTTTTGAAGCGAAAGCAGATGCACCTGTGAGAGCATGGTTATTCCATGAATAAGAGTGGTACCGCGTGAGTATATTCTCCCGTCTCTATGTATTGTATACAGAGACGGGTTTTTTCATGTATTGCCATATAATGTTAATAAGGCCTTGTGCATAGGGCCTGGTATTTATAGAAAGGAAATGGTTATTAATTATGAAAGGTTTTGAGAAGTACCAGAAAAGTTATTTTATGCCTCCAGAGGAATGTTATGACTGGGTTAAGAATGATGCTATAAGTAAAGCTCCTGTATGGTGCAGTGTTGATTTGCGTGATGGCAACCAGGCATTAATTGAGCCTATGGGTCTTGAACAGAAAGTTGCTTTTTTTAAGATGCTTGTAAAAATTGGTTTTAAAGAGATTGAAGTAGGTTTTCCAGCAGCATCTGAAACAGAGTATAACTTTCTGCGTACACTTATAGAAAGAAACCTTATACCTGGTGATGTAACTGTACAGGTACTTACACAGGCAAGGGAACATATTATCAGGAAAACATTTGAAGCTGTAGATGGTGCACCTAATGCTATAGTACATGTTTATAATTCTACATCTGTAGCACAAAGGGAACAGGTATTTAAAAAATCAAAAGAAGAGATTAAACAGATTGCTGTGGATGGTGCAATGTTGTTAAAGGAACTTGCAGAAGAAGTCAAGGGCAATATACGTTTTGAATACAGTCCTGAGAGTTTTCATGGTACAGAAGTAGAATATGCAGTTGATGTGTGCAATGCGGTTCTTGATATATGGAAACCAGAGGAAAATGCAAAGGCAGTAATTAATATTCCCTCAACTGTTGAAAATGCAATGCCACATGTATTTGCAAGCCAGATTGAGTATGTCCATAAGAACTTAAATTACCGCAATAATGTTGTGTTATCACTCCATCCGCATAATGACAGGGGTACAGGGGTTGCAACAGCAGAGCTTGGTGTGCTTGCGGGTGCTGACAGGCTTGAAGGTACTTTGTTTGGCAATGGTGAGAGAACTGGTAATCTTGATATAGTAACTACAGCTATGAACCTTCATTCACATGGTGTCAATTCAGGGCTTGATTTTACAAATATGCAGGAAATTGCGGATATGTATGAGGAACTTACTGATATGAAAGTGCCAGTGCGCCAGCCATATGCAGGTGAACTTGTATTTACAGCATTTTCGGGCTCACACCAGGATGCTATTTCCAAGGGCATGGCTTACCATGATGAGGGCAAAAGCGAACACTGGACAGTTCCATATCTGCCAATTGACCCTAAGGATGTCGGAAGGACTTATGATTCTGATGTAATCCGTATAAACAGCCAGTCTGGAAAGGGCGGTGTTGCATATGTCCTTAAACAGAACTTTGGAATTGTATTGCCTGATAAGATGCGTGAAGAAGTTGGTTATCTTATGAAAGGTGTGTCTGACCATGAACATGCGGAACTTTCACCAGATGATATGTTACAGATATTCCGTAAGAATTATTCGATGGTTAAACATAAATTTGATGTTACAGAGTCCCATTTTGAACAGAAGGACGGAATTATTGCATCGGTTTCTATTAAAGAAGGTGATACAGTTACAGTTGTTACAGCAAAAGGAAATGGACGCCTTAATGCTGTTAATAATGCAATACGTAAGCACTTTAACACAGTGTACCATCTTGCAGAGTATGAGGAACATTCACTGTCAAGGAATTCTAATGCGGTTGCAATCTGTTATGTAGGTATTACAACTGATAATGATGATAAACCTGTATGGGGCGTGGCTACAGATGAAGATATTATAACAGCTTCAATACATGCTCTTGTAAATGCAGTAAATAAAACTATGAAATAAATTTTTATATCTAAAATTGGAGTATTGTTATTGGCAGGATTTATGTAGCAGATAAATTATAAAAACGTTTCTGGGTTTTATGCCTGGAAACGTTTTTATATATCATTTTCGGAAAAATGTTCCCATTCACTACTCCACAAATAGTAATTTGTTAATGGCTTGAAAACTCGTTGATAATATCTATTTTTCCAACAATATGTGAATTAAATTCTTCTAATCTTTCTGCAGGAATCCAAAACTCTTTATGATGCCCGTCTCCAACCTGATGGATTTCAAATTGCCCGCAATAAGTATCATCAATCTCAAACTTTGTCACATACCCTTTATGGTCATCGTTATATTTTACATTCCATATTGATGCAATTTCTACTGCATATTTCTCAGTGAGAACAGGATAAAAAATGGGCTGTTCAGGTAATCTGGGTGGAAATTTGCTATAATTGCTTTTCTCTATGAGTTTTAATTCTCTTGTACCAACAGGTCTGTATAATATCATTCCTCCATCTCCTCTGCTAATCCTGGCCGTGGTTTGGTGATTTTTAAGGGAAATATTAGCTGTTATATTTGTTTATTAAAATCTCCGCCAACCCGTAAAAACACTAAGTTTATCCCAGGTGGGCTTTCCCTTAAAGCTTCCATTGTATTATATCTTCCCGCAAGGCATTACGAACCCTGGTAATGGAAAAATGAGGGAAACAAAACCACATAAAACATTATAACACAAAATATATGGGAATTGTTAAACGGATTGAAATGTTTTTTAAAATCAATGAAAAGAATACAGATAAAAAATAAACATTATCTATGCAACATACAATATCCACCATAACAGCATTGATATATACACCCATGCAGGTTGCTTTTTACACTCGGCTTGCAAATTCAAACACAATATCTTTAAATGAAATTATAATCTATTTTAAATTGGTACACAATTCTGGATAGGGATTTAAGTTTTAACTGGCCTGGGTTTGTAATGTAGTACAGAATGTAAAGCTTGCCCTATCTGGTATAATATAGTAAAATAATGTTATTGCCTGCAAATAGTACAATAATTAAGCAGCAAAATTATAAATATGAGGAGGATTGTTATGGGTGATATAAACAAATTAACCAGGCAGCTTGTCAATTATGGGATGGACAAGGGGATGGTTGCAAAAGAAGACGAAGTATATGTATTAAACCGTATACTGGAAGTGTTAAAGGTTAGTGAATATACAGAACCACAGGAGACACCAGAAGATGCGGAACTTGAAACTATACTTTCAGGTTTGCTTGATTTTGCTTATGAAAACGGGGTTATGGAAGAGAACAGCATAACATACAGGGATTTGATGGACACTAAGATTATGGGATGTCTTGTGCCTCCTCCAAGTGTGGTTATTAACAAGTTTAATGAATTGTATAAGAAGTCACCACAAGAAGCAACAGATTTTTATTATAATTTTAGCTGTGATACGGATTATATACGCAGATACCGTATTGTTAAGGATATGAAGTGGACAGCGGATACAGAATATGGCAGGCTGGATGTTACAATTAACCTTTCAAAGCCTGAAAAAGACCCTAAAGCAATTGCTGCTGCAAGAAATGCAAAACAGAGTGCATATCCTAAATGCCAGCTTTGTGTTGAAAATGAAGGTTATGCAGGACGCCTTGACCATCCTGCAAGGGAAACACACCGTATTATTCCAATTACAATAGATGGCGGGAAATGGGGTTTCCAGTATTCACCATATGTATATTATAATGAACACTGTATTGTGCTTAATTCAGAACACACACCAATGAAAATTGATGAGTCTGCTTTCAGGAAGCTTTTTGATTTTATAAAGCTTTTCCCTCATTATTTTATTGGTTCTAATGCAGACCTTCCAATAGTAGGAGGTTCAATTCTTACACATGAACATTTCCAGGGAGGGCATTATGAGTTTGCAATGGAAAGGGCAGAAATACGCCAGGAAATTACTATAAAGGGTTATGAGGATGTACATGCAGGAATAGTAAACTGGCCAATGTCAGTAATAAGGATAAGCCATAATGACAGTGACAGGCTTGTAAAGCTTGCTTCGCATATTCTTAGTACATGGCGTGCATATACGGATGAAGACGCTTTTATATTTGCGGAAACAGATGGTGAACCACATAATACAATTACACCTATAGCACGTATGCGTGACGGGGAATTTGAACTTGACCTTGTACTCCGCAATAATATTACAACAGAAGAACATCCTCTGGGTGTTTACCATCCACACCAGGAACTGCACCATATTAAAAAAGAAAATATAGGGTTAATTGAGGTTATGGGCCTTGCAGTGCTTCCAGCACGTCTGAAAAGTGAAATGAAGAAACTTGGGGAATTTATTGTATCTGGCAAGGATATAAGAAGTGATGAAGAGCTTGCAAAACATGCGGACTGGGTAGAGGAATTCCAGCCTGCTTATGGACAGATAGATGAAAATAATATTGACGGGATACTACAGAAAGAAATAGGAATAGTATTTAAGAAAGTTCTTGAACACGCAGGTGTATTTAAAAATGATGAAAAAGGCACAACATCATTCTTAAAATTTATAGATACATTATAATTATCTGGAAATAAAATGGCAGATATCAAAATAGTGTTAAAAAATGTGATAAATGTTGTTGTATTTGAAGTAACCACTATTGTATAATTAGGTCATGTTGATGCGGTAATGTTTATACCAGACTGGAATATATTAATTTTTATTTGAGGAGGAAAATATAATGAATTATGGTTACTTCGATGAAGAGAACAGGGAATATGTAATTACCAGGCCTGATACACCAGCTCCTTGGTGTAATTACCTTGGTTCTCCTGAATATGGTGCAATTATTTCTAATAATGCAGGAGGGTACAGCTTTGTAAAGAGCGGGGCTAACGGCCGTATACTCCGCTACCACTTTAACAGTGATGATACACCAGGACGTTATATTTATTTAAGGGATGATGAATCTGGTGATTTCTGGTCTGCATCATGGCAGCCAGTTGGCAAGGATTTAGACCAGTATAAAAGTGAAGTGCATCATGGTACAGCTTATACTAATATGTTTACAGAATATGCAGGCATAAAATCAGAAGTTAATTATTATGTGCCATTAAATAAAGTATATGAAGTATGGTGTGTAAAGGTATCAAATCCTTCAGACAAGCCAAGGAAGGTTTCGGTGTTTGGTTATGCTGAGTTATCAAATGATGATAATTATAACCAGGACCAGGTAAATTTACAATATACACTTTGTACTTCAAATACAAGCTTCCGTAAGAATAAGATTTACCAGCAGATTAATTTAAACTGGTATAAAGGTGCTGATGGAAGTAATGGAAATGAAAGGTTTTTCGGTCTTGCAGGCCAGCCTGTTACATCTTACAATGGCGATAAGGAAGCATTTCTTGGCATGTACCACAGCTATGGCAATCCTGTTGCAGTAGAACGTGGAGAGTGTGATGGTGTATGCAACTATAATGAAAACAGTTGCGGGGCGCTCCATACTGCGCTTGTACTTGCACCAGGTGAAACAAAAACTATGGCTTTTATACTTGGCAAATATAAAGAGGCTGATGCAGATAAAATTATTGCAGCATATGAAGATGTAGCGGTTTGTGATAAAGAAATAGATGAATTAAAAAATTACTGGCACTCAAAACTGGATAACTTTAAGATAAATACACCTAGTGCAGCATTTAACAGTATGGTAAATACCTGGAATGCATACCAGTGTTTCCTTACATTTACATGGTCAAGGGCAGCATCATTTATTTACTGTGGGGAAAGAAATGGTTACGGTTACAGGGATACTGTACAGGATATACAGGGTGTAATACACACAGACCCTGAAGCCGCCCTTGATAAAATACGTTTTATGCTTTCGGCACAGGTTGATAATGGCGGCGGGCTTCCGCTTGTTAAGTTTAACCACAATGCAGGGCATGAAGGTACTCCTGATGATGATTCATATGTACGTGAAACAGGACATCCTGCTTACCGTGCAGATGATGCATTATGGCTGTTCCCTACAGTTTATAAATATATAGCAGAAACAGGAAACCTTGCATTTATTGATGAGGAAATTTCATGGTCAAATAAGCCAGAAACAGCAACAGTTTATGAGCACCTGAAAAGGGCAATTAATTTCTCAATGGAACACCTTGGGCCTCATGGACTTCCTGCTGGCTTACATGCAGACTGGAACGACTGCCTGCGTCTTGGAGCACAGGGAGAATCATCATTTGTTGCATTGCAATTATATTATGCATTTACAATTATGCGCAAGTTTGCTGTAAAGAAGTCTGATACAGAGTATATAGCCTATCTTGATAAAACACAGAAAGAAATTGGTGATAAGATTAACAGCCTGTGGTGGGAAGATGACCGTTTTAACCGTGGTTTTAAAGAAACAGGCGAACTTATTGGTTCAAAGAAAGACCCAGAAGCAAGTATGTGGTTAAATCCACAGACATGGGCTGTAATATCAGGTCTTGCAACTGCTGGACAGGCAGAACTTGCAATGGCTTCTGTAGAAAGGGAATTAAATACTGCATATGGTGCAAAGGTAATGTCACCTTCTTATGTAGACCATTATTTTGATGGAGCACTGGCTGCACTTTTCCCTCCTTCAACAAAGGAAAATGGTGGTATCTTCTCACAGACACAGGGATGGCTTATACTTGCAGAAGCACTTATGGGACATGGAAATAAAGCATTTATGTATTTTGAAGAAAGCTCACCATCATCACAGAATGATAAGGCAGAAATACGTAAACTTGAACCTTATGTACATGGACAGTATACAGAAGGTGACGAAAGCCCGTTCCATGGCCGTTCACATGTACACTGGCTTACAGGTACAGCCTCAACATGTATGGTAGGATGTGTAGAAGGAATATGCGGAATACGTCCTGATTTAGATGGGCTGCGTATTGCACCTTCAGTTCCAGCAGAGTGGAAAGAGTTTACAATGGAGAAAAACTTCCGTGGCAAGAAAGTTATAATTAAAGTTGAAAATCCAGACGGGGCAGAAGCTGGATTTAAAGAATTCTATATTAATGGTGAAAAACAGGAAGATAATTATATACCAGCAGAAAAACTGTCTGATGTAACGGAAGTACGCATGGTAATGTAAATTTATAATAATTAGCAGGAAATTAATACTTAGTGGGAAATCCCCATAACCTTGGATTTGAGAGGTTATGGGGACTTTTTTGTTTATTGTCTGGATATATTGATTGTATATTATAATAATAAAATATAATATTTTTACTGCAAAGGTTTTAACTACAATGAAGCATATATATGAAAGTTTATATATGTATTTGAGATATAAACAATTATATTTGAATACATATACAGTTGGATAAAATGTATTAAAATTATTGATAAAAATTATAAGATGATATATACTAATTATAATTTATGCATATGTTAAATGCAATAAAAATGCATGAAAGAGGAGGTTTAATGTGTAAAGGCAAATTCAAATAAATAACGGTTTACTAATTTAGATGAAAAAGGTGGTAATATGTGTAATAGCGGTGATATAAAAAGGAAAAATATTGTGTTTGAAATTTGTCTGGTACTGGTTTTTTGTACAATACATTTATTGATTGTGCCAGATTTTGGTGATGATATAAAATTTGTGAAAATAATGGAACGTTATGATTATAATATTTTCCAGGTATTATATCACCGTTATAATACCTGGAGCTCCAGAATATTTATTGAATTTTTTGATTTTATTATTCCATGCCTTCCTGTATATATATGGAAAGTATCAGATATTATTATCTGCCTGCTGCTATGGAAGATGTCAGCAATATATATAGAAGATAAATACATATCAGGATTATGTCTGCTGGCATATCCGTTTTTCCATATGGGTTCTGCTGGGTGGCAGGTTACAACAATTGTTTATTTATGGACTTTTGTGGTATGGCTGTCTGTAATTTCAAGTATTAATTCATATAAAAAAAGTTTTATATGGGTTATATTTGGAACCGCATTAGCAACTAATCTGGAAATATTGGCGGTTATACATATACTGGCATTGGGAATGTGGTTTTTTTATTTAATATATTTACAGGATGGCAGACTGGTTTTTGAGTCTTGTAAATCTATAAAGAATGAATTAAGCAATAATATAATACTTAAAAAAATAATGGTTTCATTAGTAGTTACATTGCTGAATTTGTTAAATGCTTTAGTATGTCCTGGAAACTCGCTTCGTAAAATAAAAGGCATAGAGAAGAATTTTCCAGATTTTCTTGATACATCATTTATTGAAAAGTTAAGAATATGTATTGCATCAACAGTGGAACATTTTACGTCATTGCCTGATATTATATTTATCATAATATCAGTGCTGGCAGCTTTTCTTTGTTACCAAAGGATGAAGGGATTTAGAAAGTATATAGGTTTTATTCCCTGTGTAATTTGTATAGGATTAACAGTTTATTTTTTGGTTACAAGAGTAATAGGACAGCATACAACTAGTTATATGCGTCCAGATGTTAATGCTGTTGCAGGAAGTACAGAATATATATTACAGTGCGTAATGATGGCTATAGGGATAATTTATCTGGTTACTATGTTATGGACACTGGCATATTGTTGTGATGGTATAAAGGAATGTTATTTTATAATTGGAGTATATTGTACAGGTCTTTTAGGCAGGTTTGTACTTTTATTTTCACCAACAATGATTGCTTCTGGGACAAGGGTTTATTTTTACTTCTATATGGCAATGATTGTTTGTATAGGGCAGCTTATTAGTAAAATAAAAAGCAGAAAAATAAAAAGTTGCTTTATTGTTTTTTTGCTGGCAGGAGTAGCTGTAAATGTGGTAACAATAGCTGTTAAAGGACATTAATATATTTTAATCATGAAGATTATGAAGTGCTAAAAAAATAAATATGACTTAAAAAGTATAGCTAAGAATATACAGAATTTTCATTCTAAATCATGCCTGTATCAGGGAAAACGCCATACAGGAGAATATCCCATACGGCGGCAATAAAGATTATTTTCCAAACATATCACTGTGTGACCCTGTCCGGGATAAAGTCAATACCAGAACATCATCGTCAATGCGGTAGATAAGCAGCCAGTCTGGCAGCACATGGCACTCATGGTGTCCGGCCCAGTTTCCGGACAGGGTGTGGTCTTTGTTTTTCTTAGAGAGGGGTATTCCCATTGCAAGGTCAGCGATTACGTCATCCAATAGCCTGATATCCAGCCCGCGTCTTATTGCCAGCTTGTAATCTTTTTTGAATTGTGTAGTAGTCTTTACTGTATATTTTGCCTTTCTCATGCTTTCAGGTCTGCGAACAGTTCGTCCAGGTCTGTATACCCTTTTACTGCCGGGTCTTTCGCAATCCTTTCTGCCTCCAGCATTGCGGCAACTGTTTCGCTGTCCGGCTGATTTAGGGAAATGTCAAAGGGAATCCGCCCTTCACGAAGAGATTGGCGGACAAAAATATTGAATGCTGTTGTCAGGTTCATACCAAGTTCACCGAACAGCCTGTCAGCCTGTGCTTTCAGGTCTGAATCCATGCGGATGCTGATGTTTGTAGTAGAGCCAGCCATATAACCATCTCCTTTCCTGCTGGTGATTACAGTATATGCTATCTGCACGAAAAATACAATATTTTGCACGAAGAATTAATAATAAATTTATTTGGCTTGACTTTTAATTCTTACTGTTGTAAGATTAGTGTATTCTAAAATCTTACACTTGTAAGAAATAGATGCCAGTAATTTTGAAGAAGGTAACAGGCATATAAGGTTATATGCTGGCCTGTATGTTTAAGAATTTTAAATGAGGGGATGTGTAATATATGAAGAAATTTAAAATTCCAAGGGTCTTTATAATCCAGGCAGCTTGTGTATTTATGTTTTCGGTTTTAATTTACCATATGTTTAAGCTGCAAATAATAAACGGGCAGGATTATGCAGAAGAAACCGGCCAGAGTTTTAATAAAGTGATATATGAAAAAAGTGCGAGGGGCAATATATACGATTGTAATGGAAAGGTTCTTGCCAGTAATAAGCTGGTTTATACAGTTACGATGGCAGATACAGGAAAATATTCATCTGCAAGGGAAAAGAATTTAAGCCTGAACAGTATTATTTACCATGTTGTGAAGAGGCTTAAGGCAAATAATGAAAAGATAAATAATGAAATTAAGATAAAAATTAACAAAGATGGCAGTTATAAATATACAACAGACGGAAGTTTATTAGACAGGTTTAAGGCTGATATATTTGGGGAAGCTGACCCTGGTAATATGACAGAAGAACAGAAAAATATTTCTGCTGGTGATATGGTACAGTTTTTATCTGGTGATAGCAAATTTGCACTTTTTGGTGAGGATGGGGAAAAGTATTCCGAAGAAGAATTAAAAGAGTACGGGCTTCCAGGTAAATTTACAAAAGAGGAAATATTAACAATTATTGGTATAAGGTATATGTTATCTTTAAATACATACCGGAGATATCTGCCTGTTATTATTGCAAAGGATGTATCAGAGAAGACAGTGGTTTATATAAAGGAAAATATGGCAGAACTGGCAGGGCTTGACACTGGTTATGAATGGAAACGTGTTTATAAAGGCGGTGAAGCATTTTCGCACATTATTGGCTATACAGGTAAAATTTCAACAGAGGAATTAGAGGCTTGCCAGGATAAAGATAAAAGTTATATGGCAGATGCAGTTGTTGGAAAAACAGGAATAGAACAGCATATGGATAATAAATTACAGGGAATTAATGGTAAACTGGAGATACAGGTAGACAGTCTGGGAAGGCAGATGGGCGTGGAACAGGTGTTAAAAGAAACTAAACCTGGAAAGGATGTTTATCTTTCCATAGATAAGGATTTGCAAATTGCAGTATATAATATTCTGGAGCAGAAACTTGCAGGCATTATATCCAGTAATCTGATTAATGCCAGGAAATTTGATAAAACAAGTATTTCTGATGCTTCAGATATACGTATTACAATATATGATGTATATATTGCATTAGTGGAAAATAACATAATAAAGATAGAGGATTTATATAAGTCTGGTGCTGGTAAATTTGAAAAGCATATTGCAGGAATTCTGGATAAGAAATATAAAGAAGCAATAAAAAATATAAAACGGGATTTATATAAGGGTATGACAGATATAAAAGATTTACCTGGTGGATTACAGGAATATGAATATTATATAATTAACAAGAGCGGTATACTGGATGAGAGTTTAATAGATAAAGATGATAATACTTACATTAAGTGGAATTATAGTGGAAAAACCAGTACAAGGGAATTTTTAAGATATGCAATACAAAAAAGATGGATAAACAGGGATTTTATAAAAGGAAGCCAGCAGTATATAACAACAGATGAGATATACCAGTTAATTACAGATGGTATTGGAAAGAATCTTAAAGATAACATAGGTTTTTCTAAAATTTTATTTAAGTATTTAATCCTGGAAGACAGGATTACGGGTACTGATATAATTAAGCTTTTGTGTAAACAGGGAGGTTTAAATAAAGATAGTGATTATAACAGCCTTATGGCAGGGCAGGTTAGTACATTTTCATATATTAAAAAGAAGATAGAAAAACTCCAGATTACACCAGCACAGCTTGCATTAGACCCATGTTCAGCATCGGCAGTTATTGTTTATAAGGACAGTGGAAAGGTGGCGGCATGTGTTTCTTATCCAGGTTATGACAATAACCGTCTGGCAAACCAGATGGATACAAGTTATTATAACCAGCTTTTAAATGACAGGTCTTTGCCATTGTATAACAGGGCAACAATGCAGCTTACTGCCCCTGGTTCAACTTTTAAGCCTGTTACTATTATTGCAGGTATACAGGAAGGGGTAATTTCACCAGGTACAAATATTTTTTGTGACGGGGTATTTGATAAGTTATCACCAAGCCTTAGCTGCTGGAACCACTCGGGACATGGAAACGTTCCAGATGCCGCTACAGCAATACAGTTTTCATGTAATGATTATTTATGTGAAATATCATACAGGATGGGAACATTAAACGGCAGGGAATATAATGATAAGAAAGCACTGTCAAAACTCCAGGAATATGCAAAACTTTTTCATATGGACAAAAAATCAGGAATTGAAATTGCAGAAGCAGAACCACATATAACTGACAGATATGGAATTCCGTCTGCAATAGGTCAGGGGACACATAATTATTCAACTGTGCAGATTGCAAGATATATTAATTCTGTTGCTTCAAATGGGAAAGTTTATTCCCTTTCAATGGTAAAAGGTGTAAAAAATGGAAATGGGAAATTTACCAGCAAAAAGGCTGTAGTGGAAGATAAGGTTGAACTGCCATCTTATGTATGGGAGGCTGTACATTCTGGAATGGAACAGTTTGTAAAGAATAATGCTATTTTAAAAGACCTGAAGTTAAAGATTGCAGGAAAAACAGGAACTGCACAGGAGTCAGCAGACAGGCCGGACCATTCACTGTTTGCAGGATATGCACCAGCAGACGGGCCAGAAATATCAATAGTTGTAAGGATTGCTAATGGATATAGTTCTTCAAATGCCACATCTATTGGCAAGGATATTTTCAGGCATTACTTTAAACTGGATAAAAAGAAAAGCATAATAACGGGAAAAGCTTCACAAGTGGTTAATACAAGTACAGATTAAAATTATAAATAAAACAGAAAAAATATAAAATCCCCTACCACTATTAACAATTGTGTTAAATTACTGGCAGGGGATTTTTATATAATATATTTTTATTCTTTATTCCATATATTTAAGTCTGAAAGTATGGAAAATGTAAGTTCTGTAGCAGCAGGGCCTGTTGTATGGTTTTCACCTTGTATATTTGTTGCAAAGAAATAGGTGTTACCAGGTTTTTCAATAAATCCAGTAAACCATCCTGAAATATTTTTACTGCCAGCTTCAAGCGTACCTGTTTTTCCATAAAAAGAGCCGTTACTGCCAGAATATAAACAAATAGCATCTTTTACAAGTGCAAGGTTTTCTGGTGAAAAATTAAATTCATTATTATATAGTTTTATTAACATTTCAACTTGTTCAATGGGTGAAATTTTTAGGGAAGAGTCCATCCAGTATGAAGAAGCATCTCCTGTTACATCCTGGTTGCCATAACCTGTTTTTTGTATAAATTTTTTTATGGAAGATAGTCCTGCTTTTTTATCCAGTTCCTGGAAGTACCATGTAACTGAATTCTGCATAGCTGGTTTTAATGTCTGGTCTTTATTCCATGTGTTATAGTAGTGTATTTCCCCGTTCCAGGATATTTGTGTATGTCCAGGTTTTATAATTCCAGTTTCAAGTGCGTTTAAGGCAGAGTAAATTTTAAAGGTAGATGCAGGGGATATGCGTGTTGCAGCATTGTCCATATTATATATTTTCCATATGCCTGCATTAGTGTCATATAATACAAAACTGCCAGTATATCCATTAAATTTATGGTTTAAATTAATATATGAAATATTGTTTCTATCTTCTTTAAAATCATAATAGTCATTGCTAGAAGCCTTAATAGAAAGTGCAGGGGCAGAAGATAAAATGGCAGCAGAAATAATAATATATATAATAATATTTTGTAATTTCTTCCTAAAGGATAACGGGCTGTAAGCAGCTATATTAATTATTCTTTTTTTAATCTGTGCCATATTGCCACTTATACCAGTAGTAAATGGAAATGGTGCAAAAGAAATCTTTTCTGCAAAGTTTATTAATGTATTGCCATAATTAAGGTAATCATCTTTATTTAACATTTGTAAAACAGATGTATCACATGCAATTTCCCTGTCAGTCCTTATTTCTTTTATTGCAAGCCAGACAAATGGGTTAAACCAGTATACAATGCCAGCAATATTCATAATGACATTAAAAAGTAAATCTTTATGTTTATAATGCTGTAGTTCATGAAGCAGCATAAAACGCATGTCTGTTGCATTATATTCTGATATTAAGTGTATAGGCAGATAAATCTGTGGCCTTATAAAACCAGACAATACAGGTGATTTTAAAAATGCTGTACTAAATACGGGTATTTTACGTTTGATGCCAGCTTCATTTAAACATGCCAGGTATAAGTTATAAACTTGCTGGTTCTGAAGTGGCAGGGCAGATTGTTTTAAATGGTAAAGTTTTATTGCCCCTCTAGTAAAGAACCATGCCATAACCAGTATGCCAGATATCCATATACATGCCAGTATAATGTCCAGCACTGGCAGAAGACTGTCTGCCTGGGATATGGTAAAATCGTTTATCCATCCGTTACCTCCAGAAAGATAGTGGCCTGTGTCTGTCTGTATACCAGAGTTTTTGCTAGTATTTAAGACGTTTTTTATATTAAAAAACTTTCCAAGTAATTGTAAAAAGCCAGGCATTTTTAATTTAAGAAACGGCGCAGCCATTAGTACAGGTAGTACAAACCATAAACTGTACTTAAGGCGTGGCGGGGAATTTTTTAAAAATGTGCGTCTGGCTAATAATATAATTCCAATAATAACAGAGATAAATATATTACATATAAAAAAGTGCATAGCGGAAAATGCCATATTAATTCTCTCCTTTGTTATTTAAAAGTGAACGGAGTGTATCTATTTCATTTTCTGATAATTTATCACTTTCAATATAGGCAGAAAGCATTTTTGAAATATTGCCATCATAAAAACGCTTTAGGAAAGAACTGCTTTCCTGGTCTATATATTCATTCATATCTACAAGAGGTGTATAGACAAAAACACGGCTCTGTTTCTCATATGAGAGAGCACCTTTATTTACGAGGCGTTTAATTAAAGTTTGTATTGTCTTAGGACTCCATGAAGTTGTCCTTGTCAGGTGTTCAGTTATTTCATTAGTATTTACAGGTGCATATTTCCATACAATTTTCATAACTTCAAATTCAGCTTCAGAAATCTGGGGTAAAGCTGCCATAATAAAGCCCTCCTAAATCTTACATGTGTAGTATAATTATTATAACTTTGTATATTCTGGCTGTCAAGGAAATTGTTAAATAATCCACGTCTGTTTCATAAATTTCTTTACAATAAACTGTATGCAGGATAATTTCCTGTTATCCTGCTGGTTTATGTTCTTTTCTGGAATTTTGCCAGACAGCAAGTTTCCTGTGTTCCATCTAAAACCTGTTGTACCCCATTATAATTACAAAAAATATAATATAAAAACAGAACAGGTAATAACTGGAAA
>CAJTRU010000004.1:0-39258 GCA_910579085.1 uncultured Lachnospiraceae bacterium
TCATGTAGGAGATGATATATTCTGTATAAGCAAATTTTTAACTATTACTGAAATTAATGGTATTTTGGAAGAGTTTTATGATTTTTTTAGTTATGATATAATTCCTATTGCAGAAACAGATGATGATAATTATATATGTTTGTATTATAAAGAAAATATGAAAAAACCATTAATAATATATTGGAATTATGAATTAGCGTTAGAAAATCCATAAGAAGGTTAGAGAAAAGAGCCGGTTTTATTTTTTTGTTTCTGTTGTGGTTTTTCTATGCAAGGTACTTCATACATAAAGTGGAATGGTTTTGCCTAAAAAGAAAGCCGCTTTAAGGGGATTTTGAAAAAGGAGAGCTGGATTTGCTAAAAGTAAAATATAATAAAGATAATAAAAGCCATCAAGGATAGGAAAAGAAGTAGTAGAAGCTTTTATGCAGTCTGCTTGTAGCATATTTGTGAATTTATTTTGCGGTAGTATTGCTGCAATGCTGTGATATTTGTTACGAAAGATGTGGTGTTCAATGTGTATTAAGAAAGTAAATCCAGTTGTAATTAAACTATACGAGACTATCCAAGTAAAATTCAAAGTGGCTGGAAACAACCCACAAGTCCAGTTTGCTGCAGGAAATAATAATTTTTGTCCTGTACAAAACATTTCCAAGGATAAATAGCTTGATAAGGAAACAGGAAAAATAAAAGAGTGAAAGAAATATATCAGACAATACCAGATACTCAAAAGCGTAAGAAAAAGTTTAAAGAAAATAAAAAATATAAATGCCCTGAAAAAAGCAAAGGGGATTAAGAAATCACTTGCAGGGATGCGTGGGAAAGCAAAAACAGGCGCATCAAGACTGAAAAAGGGTAAGGTAAAGAAAAAAGGGAAACTAGAGCCACCAGATGAAGCAATAGATGTAATAAAAAAAGACCAGAAGGGTTTATGTGTTGGTGATAAATGTTTTACAGGTGATACACTGGTTTATACAAAGCATGGATATAAACCTATAAAGGAAATACGCAAAGGTGATGAAGTTTATTACAGAGATGAAAAAACAGAAGAAACAAGATTTAAAGAAGTAATTGAAATATTCCGCACACCAACCTATACCATTTACCATATATGGGTTGGTGGAAGGGGGAATTTAAAACAACAGCATACCATCCTGTTTATGTACAGGAGCAGGGATGGGTAACAGCCATTAACCTGCGAGAAGGTGATACAATAGAAACAATGGATGGTTTTGTGCATATAACAAAAGTTGAAAGAACAAGACATGAAGAAGCAGTGGCAGTGTATAACTTCCATGTAAAAGACTGGGTGTCATACTTTGTTGGAACAATGATGGTTTATGTACATAATAGCCCAGGGGAACATAATGAAAGGTTTTTAGACAATATTATAAAACTTCTAAAAAAGGAGAAAAAACAAAAGACGGAAGAAATATCATAACAACATTGGATGAAGATACAAAAATTATATTTAGGAGAGATATTGGAGAAAATGCACATGCTATGAGCAAATTTGGGTATGATAAACCTGTAGATCACATAAATATTGAAATTCATCATAAAAAACCTAATGGGAATTATAAAGCAAAATGGGATTTTCATATTATTTTAGATGATTTAGGTAAAGTAGTTAAAACAATTGAAACAGGAAAATGGAGTAAAAAATAGAATAATAAAATATATAAAGTGGAGGAGAATAAATTATGTATAAACTAAATACAAATTTAAAAAATAATGAAAAAAAATTCTGGAAAATTTTTTTATCTAATTTATCGTAAAAGTAATACTCATATATTGTATGTTAATATGTAAAGAATGTTATTTAATGTTTAAAAAAACATTTAAAACACTATTATTATTGATAACTACTTTATTAATTAATAGTAGTATTTTATATGCTTATGGAAATCCTTTTGTGGATGGCTTCAAACATTCTGACTGCCATATACAGGGAGATGCAGGCTTTTTCTGGATAAATATGGTTAAAGGATATGAATATGATGTTGTATTAAAAAATCTATATAGTAAAGACAGACATATTTATATACATGAAGTATTACCAAATGGCACTACATCAACAAAAAGACGTCCCTTCCAGCAAATTGTAAAACCTGGACACTATACTTATATTCCAACTGTAAGCGGAAAACATTATATAGAGATTTCAGGTGAAGGCGAACCAGAAATAGCATATTTTTACTTTGCAGTAGAACCAGTTGGAACAATAGATACAACTCTTTATCCAGAATATTAATAAACAGCAAAACCAATATATGAGTATTTTCTTTTTATAATAAATAAATGCTGCGGGCATTACTGCCCACAGCATTGTTTTATTTTTATGCAATTTTATTTATATCTGCCTGCAATATCAATCCTTGTCAGTGCCTTTTTTAATGCAAGTTCTGCACGCATCATATCAACAGATTTTTCACCACTTTTTAAGCGGCGTTCTGCACGCAGCTTTGCCTCTTCGGCACGGTTTACATCTATCTCATCCGGCCATTCACATGACTCGGCAAGTATAGTTACCTTGCTTTTTGTGATTTTAACAAATCCATCATGAAGTGCAGCTTCTTTCTTGCCGTCTGCCTGTTTTATACGCAGGACTCCAGGCTCAAGAATAACTGTAAGAGGAATGTGGCCGGCCAGTACACCAATCTCGCCCTCTGTAGTCTTCATTTCTACCATTTCTGCATCGCCGTCAAAGAATACACGTGTAGGGGAGATAATCTGTAAGTTGAACGTTTTGTCAGCCATACTGGTCTCCTTTCTACTTAGACTTCATCCTCTGGACAACCTCGTCAATTGTGCCGGCATTAAGGAAGAGGTTTTCTGGAATTTCATCATGTTTGCCATCCAGTATTTCCTGGAAGCCGCGTACAGTTTCACTTACTGGCACATACTGCCCTGGAAGGCCTGTAAACTGCTCTGCAACGTGGAAAGGCTGTGATAAGAACCTCTGTATTTTCCTTGCCCTGTTTACTACAATCTTGTCATCTTCTGAAAGCTCATCCATACCAAGGATTGCGATAATATCCTGGAGTTCCTTATACCTCTGTAATATTTCCTGTACACCACGTGCAGTTTTATAATGTTCTTCACCTACTACATGAGGGTCAAGAATACGTGATGTAGACTCAAGAGGGTCTACAGCCGGGTAAATACCAAGCTCTGATATAGAACGTGAAAGAACTGTTGTTGCATCTAAGTGTGCAAATGTGTTTGCAGGGGCAGGGTCTGTAAGGTCATCAGCAGGTACATAAACAGCCTGCACTGATGTGATAGAGCCTTTCTTAGTAGAAGTTATGCGCTCCTGTAATGCACCCATTTCTGTCTGGAGTGTTGGCTGGTATCCAACTGCACTAGGCATACGTCCAAGCAGCGCTGAAACTTCTGAACCAGCCTGTGTAAAACGGAAAATATTATCAATAAACAGAAGCACGTCTTTACCTGAACGGTCACGGAAGTTTTCTGCCATTGTAAGGCCTGTAAGCCCGACTCTCATACGTGCCCCAGGTGGCTCATTCATCTGCCCGAACACCATTGTAGTCTTGTCAATAACGCCTGACTCAATCATTTCATAGTAAAGGTCATTACCTTCACGTGTACGCTCTCCAACACCTGTAAACACTGAATATCCACCGTGTTCCTGTGCAATGTTTGTAATAAGCTCCTGTATTAATACGGTTTTGCCTACACCAGCACCGCCAAAAAGACCAATCTTACCACCCTTCTGGTATGGACAGAGCAAATCAACTACCTTAATACCTGTTTCAAGAATTTCAGTAGCTGTTGACTGTTCTTCAAATGCTGGTGCTTTTCTATGGATTGGGTCATATTTGACACCTGTTGGTGCAGGCTTTTCATCAATAGGTTCACCAAGCACATTAAACATACGTCCTAATGTGGCTTCGCCAACTGGGACTGAAATAGGGCCGCCTGTTGCATCAGCTTTCATGCCACGCACAAGCCCGTCTGTAGGTCCCATTGCAATACAGCGCACAGTATCATCGCCAAGATGCTGCGCAACCTCAACTACGAGTTTTCCACCATTATTTAATGGCACTCTTATAGCATCGTTAATTTCTGGAAGTTTTCCTTCTGGAAACTTAATATCCAGAACAGCACCGATAATCTGTGTAAGCTGGCCTGTATTTAATTCTGCCATCGTCTTTCTCCTTTTAATTATTTTTTGTTCCTGCCTGCAGCATTTAAAAACAAACAGTTACATATTGGTTACTTTTAAATGGCATGCCAGGAAATAAAGTACTGGACTGTTATGAAATAGCTGATGCACCTGCTATAATCTCTGTAAGTTCCTGTGTTATGGAAGCCTGCCTTGCCCTGTTATATTTAAGGGACAAATCACTTATCATTTCTTCTGCATTGCTTGTCGCAGAGTCCATCGCCTGCATACGTGCACCGTTCTCACTTGCATGTGACTCCACAAGGCCTCCAAATACAAGACTGTTAATATATTTTGGGATAATAGCATCAAGTGCTTCTTCTGGTTCTGGCTCATAATTCATAAGCGTTATCTTGTCAAGCGGGCTTTGTGGCTCTTCTTCCTGCTCTGATACAATATCTTCTGCATCTATAGGAAGCAGCTTAATAAGTGTAGGTATCTGCACAACAGTATTTTTAAATATTGTATATGCAAGATATATCTCACCAATTTCACCACTCGTAAATTTGCTTAAAAGCTCTTTGCCAATCTCCATTGCATCAGCATAAAGCGGCTCATTAATTGCCTCTGAATAATCACCAGCTATTTTATAACCCTGCCTTGAAAGGGAATCACGTCCTTTAACCCCTACAGCATAAATAACAGTATCTTCTTTATTAAAGCGCTCATCCTTGGAAACCATTTTAACTATGTTGGAATTATATCCTCCAGCAAGTCCCCTGTTTGAAGTAATAGTTATTACAGCTTTTTTGTCTGACTTGCTTTTTTGCAGGAACGGGTGTGACATCTGCCCTGATTTGGCTATCATATCCGCAACCGTTTCATACATTGTTTCAAAATATGGTTTTGAAACTTCTGCACCAACTTTCGCCTTTTGCAGTTTTACAGAGGATACAAGCTTCATAGCTTTGGTAATCTGTCCTGTACTCTGGACACTTTCTTTACGCCTTTTAATGTCTCTCATTGAGGCCATATTAACCCTCATTTCTGCGCTGCTTTTTTCATAAAACAGCCTTGTGCCAGGCAGCGCACAGGCACAAATGCCAGCTTAACTACCTGTTCTTATTGAAATCTGCCTTAAATTCTTCTATTCCCTTAACAAGCTTCTTTTCTGTATCTTCTTTAATTTCACCATCAGTGCGTATTGCTTCTGGCACTTCTGGATATTTTGTATCAATATATTCAAAAAGACCTTTTTCAAACTCAAGTATGTCCTCAACTTCTATATCAATAAGATACTTTTTAGTAGCAGCATAGATAATCATAACCTCATTTTCTACTGGCATTGGATTATACTGGTCTTGCTTTAATATTTCACGTATTCTTTCACCCTGTGCAAGCTGTGCCTTTGTTTCTGGGTCAAGGTCTGAACTGAACTGTGAGAAAGCTGCAAGTTCCCTGAACTGCGCAAGCTCAATACGTATTGGCCCGGAAATCTTTTTCATTGCCTTAATCTGTGCAGAACCACCAACCCTGGATACAGAAAGGCCTGCATTAATAGCTGGCCGGAAACCTGCATTAAACATTTCTGTTTCAAGGTAAATCTGCCCGTCTGTTATGGAAATTACATTAGTAGGGATATATGCAGATACATCACCTGCCTGTGTTTCTATAATAGGAAGCGCCGTAAGTGAACCGCCGCCTAACTTATCTGAAAGCCTGGCTGCCCTCTCAAGAAGCTTGGAATGTAAATAGAATACATCACCAGGATACGCTTCACGTCCAGGCGGACGCTTAAGCAGCAGCGCCATTGTACGGTATGCAGCAGCATGTTTTGTTAAATCATCATATATTATAAGAACATCTTTGCCATCTTCCATCCATTCCTCGCCTATTGCACACCCTGAATATGGTGCAATATACTGTAATGGCGCAAGTTCACTTGCTGTAGAAGCTACAACAGTTGTATAATCCATAGCACCATGTTCTTCAAGCTTATTAACAATAGATGCTACAGTTGAAGCTTTCTGTCCTATGGCAACATATATACAATATACATTTTCTTTCTTCTGGTTTATAATAGTATCAATTGCAATAGCTGTCTTTCCTGTCTGGCGGTCACCAATTATAAGCTCACGCTGTCCCCTGCCTATAGGCACCATTGAGTCAATAGCTTTAATACCTGTCTGCAAAGGGGTATCTACTGATTTTCTGGAAATAACACCTGATGCAACCCTTTCAATCTGCCTTGTTTTCTTGGTTTCTATTGGGCCTTTGCCATCTATAGGCTGCCCCAGGGCATTAACTACACGTCCAAGCATTGCATTACCAACAGGTACTTCAACAACCCTTCCTGTTGTTTTTACAATATCGCCTTCATTAATATTCCTATGGTCACCTAAGAGTACGGCACCAACATTGTCTTCTTCAAGGTTAAGCACCATGCCATAAACTTCATTTGGAAATTCCAGAAGTTCACCCTGCATAGCTTTTGCCAGGCCATGAATACGGGCAATACCATCGGCAACCTGTATTACAGTACCTGTATCTGCAATTTCAAACTTGGTACTATAGTTCTTAATCTGTTCCTTTATTACAGAACTGATTTCCTCAGGTCTTAAATTCATGTTACTCTTGCACCTTCCTTCATTTATTAATTAGAAAGCTGGATTTTATTAAGTTCCTTTGCCATATTTTCCAGCTTTGTTTTTACACTGCTGTCCACTACCCTGTCACCTATCTTTATGACCATCCCGCCAATCAAATCAGGATTAACAGAATAATCCATGCGGAATTTTACATATGAAGTAGTTTCAAGAAGCCTGGCTTCTATATCCTTCTTCTGCCCGGCTGACAAAGCAGCAGCAGATGTCACACAGGCAACACCAATCTTCTTTTCTTCCCATACTTTTGACATAAAGTATAAAAGAATATCCTCTATTTCCTTAAAACGCCCTTTTTCTACAATAGTCATAATAAACCCTGTCAGTTCAGGTGAAACCTTATCTTTAAATGCTTCCTCCACCATTTTCTTTTTATCATCAACAGGGATTTTAGGATGCGAAAGAAGACTGATATATTCTCCGTTCTCTTTAAGCACCTGTAAAACTGCTTCCACTTCTTCCAGCATGGTATCCAGTGTGCCCTCTTCTACGGCAACTTCAAACAAAGCATCGCCGTATGTCTTTGATACTAACTTAGCCATGTTTCATCACCCATCTCTTTTAAAGTGTCCGCAATTAACTGTGACTGTTTCTTATCATCTAAAGAAGATGCAACAATCTTGCCTGCCATAATGGATGCAACAGAAATAATTTCCTGTTTTACATCATCCTTTACCTTAGATTTCTCAAGTTCAGCCTCACGGCTTGCCCTTTCAAGAATTCTTGCAGATTCTTCTTTTGCCTCATTTATAATGGCGTTCTCTTTTTTCAATGCCTTTTTACGGGTATCGCTAAGGATTTCTTCCGCCTCTTTGCCTGCCGCCTTAAGCTTTGCATCATACTCTGACTTAAACTGTATGGCATCCTCTTTTTCCTTAGCAGCCGTTTCAAGCTGTTCTTTAATGAAATCCTGTCTTTTCTGTAGCATATCGCGTGCAGGGTTAAAGAGCAGGTAAGAAAGTAAAAGGAATAATGCAAACATCGCAATCATGGTTATAACCGCATCAACAAGGAGCTGCGGGTCAAGACCAAATATATAATCGCCAAGTGCGCTGCCTGACAATGCTACTCTTATTACAACACTCACTTTTTAAGCCTCCTTTCTGCTGCAATTTTCAAATTGCATAAATTAAAGTTTGCTATAAAGTGGGTTAGCGAATAACAGGATTAACGCAACTACCAGACCATAAAGACCAGTTGTTTCTGCTACTGCCTGGCCTAAAATCATTGTTGACATAATGTCACCCTTTGCACCTGGGTTACGTCCAACTGCAGAAGCACCATAACCAGCAGCAATACCCTGGCCTACACCAGGACCAATACCAGCGATAACTGCAAGGCCTGCACCTATTGCAGAACCCATTAATACTAAACCTTCATTTGTTATATTCATTTTACATCCTCCTTAAAAATAACATAAAATTGATTTTGTGATGCCAGAACATCCTTGTGTTTATGCATCTTCACCTATTGCATCAGAAACAAAACTCATTGTCAACATACAGAATACATATGCCTGTATACACCCGGAAAATACATCCAGATATGCATGAAGTGCAGCAGGCCATATAAGAGTAAGCACCCTTGGCAACAAACCATAAAGCAGCCCCATCATAACCGTTCCTGATAATATATTACCAAATAAACGGAGTGACATTGACACAGGTGTTGAAAATTCACTGATAAGGTTCATAGGGAAGAATAAAAAGATTGGCTCAAATAAAGCTTTAATCTTTCCCATACCCTGGTACTTAAACCCATTATACTGAATCATCACCCATGTAATAACTGCCAAAGGAAATGTTACACCAAAATCTGCTGTTGGCGGCCTTAATCCCAGCAGCCCGGATAAGTTACAGGCAAGTATAAACAAAAACAATGCACTTACATAGTTTCTGAAAGCCAGTGCCTTCTTAGCTCCCATTGTACCTTTTACCATTCCGTCCAGTGATTCAACTATAAGCTCGACTACATTCAGGAACGGCCCTGGTACTTTATTGGGATTTGCATTCTTAATAGCGCGGCTGGCACATACTGCAAATATAAGTATTGCAGCAATAACTATAATCATAGATATATGCGTTGTTGTAAGATACACATCCCATCCAAAGAATGAGAATTTTGTATTTGAATAACCCCTTATAAAGAAGTCAACCTGGTCACCGCCACCAGCAAGAACAACCCTGACGGGCTCTTGCGGCAAATCTAAGACGCCATTTCCCACATTTTCACCCTCCTTTTCTTAATATTGTATGAAATAACAATATGAAAATATTGTCAAAACATTACCACTTTTGGATACGCCCCGCCATTTTATGGACTAAAGGCTGCAAATAAGCGGAAATCTTCATGCCAAACAAACCAAGCACTGTACCAGCCGGATGGATATACTTATGTCCAGCCATAGACACCGCCAGTACTAATGCCATTAAAAAAAATCTTTTTAATGTGGCTTGCTGCATATGTTTTTGTGCATGTTTTGCATCCATGCTTAATGCTATATCAAGATGATGGTACATATGCAGTAAAAGCCCTGCTGCTGCTGCGCCGCCAAACAATACCCCTGCTGCTGCTGCCAGCTTATGGCTTGCTGCTATTACTAATATAATCAAAACTGGTATTAACCATACCAGCAAACCAGCAAACATTTCTTTCAGGATTTGTTTTGCCTTTTTCATCTTTAAAGCCCTTTCTATTTTCTAGCTGGCCCTTTATTTTCGGGATAACGTTTTGTTTTAATTATTTCTTTGTATTCCTGTGCTTCTTCAGGGTGCTGGCTGCTGTAATTTTTCAGTTCCTTTATATATTCAAGCCTGTCATGCTCCCTTTTCATATCAGCAGAATAAAATGACTTTGTAAGGATATATACATTCCTGAATGAAGCACCAATGCCTATAAAAACGAGCACTAGAAAACATACCTGTGTATTAAGCAGCCTGGAAAGCCATACACCAATTGCAGCACATAAAAATATAGGAACTAACATATTTATGCTAATCTGTGTTACCATAACAATACTTTTTATTATTTTACGGTTTTTATCCTCCATAATGCTGCCTCCATAACTGGTATTCCTTACCATTTATTATTATAAGATATAGTATTTGAAAAGTCCACATAAATTATTTCTTTATGCACATCCGTTTCATAAATTCCTATAATTAAAGCTTGCAGATACAGTGTAATTTCCAGTTATCTTTTGTTGGTGTATGGACGCAGGGTTTCTGGTGTTCCACTAAATTTATTCCATTCCAGGGCACGCTTCCGCTACGCCAGCCCACGTAACGGCGCATAAAGTCCACATATCCCAAAGGAAACTTACGTTTCCTCTGGAACATATGGACTTAAACGCCAACGGGGCTGAAGTGCCCCTGTCATGGAATAATATTTAAATGGAACACTGGAAACCTGCTGTATCCATCAGAATTACAAAAAAACATAATATAAAAACAGAATATATAATAACTTGAAATTATGGTGTGGGGAAAGTGAGTTAGACGGACTGAATTATAATGGTATCATTTTTGTATAAATATCCATATCATTGTAATTACTACATTGTGTAATAAATGACTAGCAGAATAATTTCCATCCACCCATTTACAGTTATCTGGTTATTCTGTGTTTTATTGTAAATTTGCAGTGACAGGTTTTGCGTGCCAGATGCCATCAATTATTCCGTAAAAGGGGCACTTTAACCCCGTATATTATATATTGGCTTTATGTGCCACACAGCGGTTTACCGTAGCGCAATGCGTGCAAAAGCCATGACTCTGGCACTAAAAACCGTCCGCCTCCTTATGGAATTGTCCTTAAAACTTTCATCACACCATCTTCGTCATTTGAAAGCGTTACATATTTTGCAATTTCCTTTAATGAATGATGTGCATCTTTCATAGCATAACTTTCCCCGCACCTTAAAAGCATATGCAGGTCATTAATGTAATCACCAAATGCCATACAGTTTACAGCACTAATCCCATATTTTTCTTGTAGTTTCCATACAGCAACCCCTTTATCAACGTTTTTATTTGCTATATCAATCCAGCAGTCACCAGAAAGCACTGCTTGTAACCTGTCATGGAAATCCCCTAGCTTGTTATATCTTTTTTCTGCTTTATGTCCTTCTACAAATACTGCAATTTTAATTATATTGTCTTTTTTTATGCACTTCCTTAAATCACTTGTAAATTCCAGTCTTTCATAATACATATGTGCATTGTTTTCTGCTTCTTCTGACGAATGTTCCATATAGGCAGACTTTTCACCGCTAAGTATAATTGACAGTTTTTCTTTCTCATGGAACTGTTCTATACAATAAATTATATCTTCTTGTTTCATTTTATTACTATAAATTATTTTATTATTTTCAAAAACCAGTCCTCCATTGTCAGCAATAAAAACCAGGCTGTCCTCCATTCCAGGAAACAGCTTCTTTATATTATAATACTGCCTGCCACTTGCAATAACCGTTTTTATTTCCTTATGCTTATATACCCATTCACTAAAATCCTCTGGAAGTTCTTTTTTACTGTTTAATAATGTACCATCCAGGTCTGTTGCAACTAATTTTATCAAATGTTTTTCCATAATAGCCTCCTATGCCGCCTTTAGGCGGCACAAATAGTAAAACAAATAAATTCGTTTGTGAAAAATGCTACAGCATTTATGTTTTTATTAATCTGCACTACGTATAGTAATAGAATTAATTACTGGCTGCTCCTCTGCTGCAATAAAACCATTGCCATCTACTGGCTGCGCATCACTGCATATAGCATCTACAACTTCTATTCCCTCCGTTACATAACCAAATGCTGCATACTCACCATCTAAACCCAGGCTGTCCTGGTGTACAATAAAAAACTGTGAACTTGCACTATTATAACTGCTTGAACGCGCCATAGAGATTGCGCCTCTTGTATGTGACAGTTTATTATCATACCCATTATTAGGAAACTCACCAACAATTGTCTTGGATGAACCTCCCATGCCAGTGCCTTCCGGGTCGCCTCCCTGCATCATAAATCCTTCCATAATCCTGTGGAATGTCAGGCCGTCATAAAATCCTTCTTTAGCAAGGGAAACAAAGTTTTTAACTGTTATAGGTGCTGCCTCTCCATCCAGTTTAACAGTAATTTTACCATAATCTTTAATGTCAATATCTGCAAAATAATCTTCACTTGTAACAGCCGGCATACCACCATTATCTGAAGAAGTATCTTCCTTGCCTGCTGCCTGTTCCTGCCCTTCTGTTATGTCAGTTCTGTTGTTATCTTTTTTATTATTTATAACAAATGCTGATATACACACAATAACTAAAACAGCCGCTATAACAGCCAGAACCAGTGCCACCTTATTTTTATCCTGTCTATTTGATTGTTTAGCCAATTTAATAATACCTCCTGTGGTTTAATTTTATTTATACAGTTTACCCTAATTTACCTGATATGTAAAATATTATTTTTATTTACCTTGGCACTTATTATTTTCTCTGTTATACTTAAATAAAAACAGACAGGAGGAATACATATGCAATATGAAGATGAGAAAGACTATATTATGCGTATGATAAAAGAAGCCACAAGGGTTCTGTTTACATTGTTGTCAGGCAAGAAATATACACACATTGAACTGCCACAGGAAAATAAATATGAAGTTTCTGGCAATAAACTGGATGTATACAAAGAAATGGCAGACCAGGGAAATATTAATGAAGCAAAAAATATTCTTCTGGAGAATATAGATTATAACAATAAAGATGAAGTTATTGCTGCTGTCTTTTTCTACCAGTATATAAGTAATAAGGGAGACAGCTTCTTAAGACAAAATAATTATTCGGAAGAAGAAGTATACGAAGGTTTAAAAGAATTAGCCAGGAAGGCAGGATATGAAAATACAAATAGCATACTTGAATAATTACATGTATGTTTTCTATGTAGTTAAAACCTTTTCTGTAATCTTGGAAATTTTTTTAAAAAAAGTATTGACATGGTTTTGTTTTGGTGATATTATAGTCACTGTCAGCGCGTCATATAAACAATTTAATAAGCGGAAGTGCTGGAACTGGCAGACAGGCTAGACTAAGGATCTAGTGTTGGCGACGACGTGAGGGTTCAAGTCCCTTCTTCCGCATTACTTTGAAAGCCTTGTGAAATAAGGCTTTTTTTAGTCTTAAAAAACATGGCAGACAAATGTGGCGGTGAGTCTGGTAATATTGGCATGAAAACCAGCAGCATTGGTATTAATTATGAAGAATACGAAAATGCTGCAAAAAAATGGAGGATTGTAATAAAACTGTAAACCAGTATATCCCCAAAGAAGATGTTTATAAGGTAAAAAATAATACACTGGATATAATCAGGAATATTAAAGGTGAAGAAGCCTTATCTTTTGAAAAGCTGCTTGGCAGAATAACAACAGTAAGCGCAGCAGTTAAATGCAAGGGTAAACTTCTGGATATACAAGAAAGATTACAGGAAAAAATTTGTAATGCTTCTGACAGTACAGAAAGGCAGAACCTCACAGATATGTCTGCAATGTCTGTAAACATTATTTATAATGAAATCTCCTGCCAGGTTATAGAAAAGCAGTATATACAGCCCTGGCCTGCCATGCATTCCAGATAAAAATATCTTTAAATATTTTTTACTTATAATAAAATATTTAAAGATATTTTTTATATAATAGACTGTGTATAATGGCTTAAACGTATAAATCCTTGTAACAGACAGGCATTAATGATATAATCAGAATAAAAAGAAGGTGTTTATTTTAAATGGAGAAAACAGATACAGCCAGTACCAGGCCTAACAGGAAATACAAAGACTCAGTATTCACTGTACTATTCAACAGCAAAGAAAACCTGTTTGGATTATATAAGGTGCTGCACCCTGAAGATAAAGAAGTAACAATAAATGACATTGAAAAAATTGAACTTGAGAATGTACTTTTAATACGCAGATACAATGATGCTGCAATGAGGGTAAGGGACAAACTGCTCATACTTGCAGAGCAGCAGTCCACAATTAACCCTAACATGCCAGTAAGGCTTTTGTTATACATAGCAGAGGAATATGAGAAAATAATAAAGAAAAACGGGTATACCAAAACCTTATATTCCAAAAAGCTTATAACGCTTCCTGCCCCTGAATTTTATGTTATATACACAGGCAGTAGTGAATGTAGTAACTATATGCACTTAACAGACGCTTTTCCAAAAGAATACAGGGATAATGCTTTTATAAACCTGGATGTAAAAGTAATAACAGACGAGGATAAAAACAATATACTTGGCGGTTATATTACATTTGTGAAAAAAGCAGAAGAATTAAAACATACACCTGGTTATACATTTACAGATGCCCTTAAAGAAACTGTACAGTGGTGTAAGCAGGAAAACATACTTGCTGGTTTTATAAAAGAAAGGAGCGAAGAATTAATGAGTCTTATGTTAGAAGAATGGAACATGGAAGATGCCTTAAAATATAGCAAAGAAGAAGGTATTGAAGAAGGTACGAAAAATGGAATGGTTTATGCATATTATGAAATGAACCTTGATACCAATGAAATAGCCAAAAAAATGCAGCTTACAGAAAAAGAAGTACTTGAAATAATCAGAAATAAGAATATCCAATAAAAAAGCAAATGGCAGTATATAAGTATAACCTTATAGCAGGCTGTTATATAAAAAATACCAGTATATACAACAATTTATTTTTTATATATAATATACTTTTATATACCTGGCAGTTATATTATATTTGTGAAAAAGCTGAAGAATTAAAATATACACATGAGTATATTTTTACAGATGCCCTTAAGGAAACTGTACAGTGGTACAGGTAATAAAATATATTTGCTGGTTTTATTGAAAAAAGAAAAGTTAACAGTACTTTTAGTAATTATTATACTTTATAAATGCCTCTATGCTTATGGTATAAAGATAAGCACAGAGGCTTTAGTATATTTATATAATGTTACATAATGGTGCAAAAGCAAACTGCAATTAAATTTTATTCTAATATTTGTTATGCATTTTCATTTACATATATTGATACTCTGCTCTGGATTATATCTGCTGCTTCTTTAGATGTTTTATCACCTGAATAAACAGCCTTTGTTTCCTCTTTGATGATTTCTGGTATCTCATTATAGTTTGCACCAAAATCAATTTCTAAACCTATCCTGTTAATAATAGAACGGAATAAATCCATCTGTTCCTTAGTATATGGTTTTAATGTGATTTTAAAATCCCCAAATTTGTATGAATAATTAGTTACAGGTACTACTTTTGTACCGTCATCATCTGTATATGGTTTGGCTGCCATCGCATATTCCATTTTTTTATCTATAGCATCCTTCCTTATAGGAAATCCGCTAAGGTCAATTCCTCCTTTTTGGAATTCATATGTATACAGCCTTTGTAAAAACTTCCACGCACCCTCCTTATTCCCACATTTTTCAGAAATAGCAAAACTATTTCCTGATGAAGATATGGCTATTTTATTATTTTTATCTGATGACGGATAACTAATTACATTATATCCACCCTGGTCTTTATAGAGTTTTTCATTAATCTGGATATCTGAAAAATCATACATTTCCATTGATTTTAATAAAACTTTGCCTTTTCTGGCCAGCTCATATGATTCATCATTATTTGATATTGTTACATCTCCTCCAGATACACCTGATGACATTATATAACTGTCATCTGATGATGTATCAAACTCGTTGTCCTTAAAATTTTTTGAAAACTCAATCATATTTATAAATTCTTCTGAATTAAGATTTACCTCTTTTGTATCATAATTAATAAAGTTCTCCATCTGGGCACTAAGCATATTTTCCACAAACCATTCACTTGTCATATTATGCATAAATGAACTTCCTTCAGGCATATCATTATACATTTTCTCCATGTCTTCATATGACCAGCCCTCCATACTGCCAAATAGTTTTTTAGAACCAGCAAAAGCATGTATCCTGAACAGGACTGGCAAATAATATAACTTTCCGTCATGCTCAATAGTTGTACGTACTGTGTCTATAAAGTCCTCTTTTTTAATCCCACCATCTTTTTCCATAAGTGGGTATAAGTCTGTAAGAAATCCCTTTTTAATATAAAGTTCCCTTGGCATATACGCCACATCTATAATATCTGGTATCTTTCCTGCTGCTATATCAAGGTTCATCTGGTTGTCTGGCTCTTCATATGAACTGTAATCTATAACTTCAATACGGTAATTGTCATCCATCTTATTAAACTTAAGAATTTCCCTTTTTATATCCATGCTAAGATAAACTGACGCAAGTGTAAGTTTTTCCTTTTGTTTTGCATCTGAATATTTCTTTTTATTAATTGTTGCAATTTCAATCTCAGATGACATATCACCACTACTTATACTTGAATAATCAAATATAGTATTTAATACAAAAAAGCTCCCATCTTCCATCTGGATAAAGTCAGATATACTATATCCATCAATATCAACGTTAATCCAGTTAAATACAAGTTCTGCCTTTCCTTTTTTAAAGTCAAATTCATATAGACATTCGTTATTGCTTATATATATATTACCATTTACAGCTTCCTTTACCTTATTAATATTATGTATAGTATTATTTCCAAGCCCCACAGGCTCACCAGTTTTGCCTGTTTTCCAATCAAATTCTGATATACATAAACCTCCCACACTTTCTTTATATGACAAAATATAAATCTTGCCACCATTAGCAGTAAATAAGTTTTCTATGTAATCATCCTGTTCAAATGTCTGGCCAGCAGAGCCATCTTTATTAAATGTATAAATTTTTTTATCAAAATACACAATTAGTTTTCCATCTGAAAAAATAATATTATCACTCAGATAAAAATTATCAAGTTCCTTTTTATCTGGTTTAATTTCAATACGTTCTGAAGTCTTGCCTGATTTGTCAACATGCATCATATAATATTTTGTTTTATTCTGGTTTTCCTCTCTGTTATAATCCCGTACAGAAGTTATAAGGCACAGATTTTTTTCATCATCTAAAAAAAGTGTATTTATATATTCATTTCTTTCAAGCCCGCTTATCTCTGTCTTATCAATATTATTGCTTTCAGCAGAACATTGCAAAAGATAATTCTTTGAAGAATTAATCTCATAATTTTTCCCATAGCCAGTTTCTTCACCTGTCATATATATCTGTCCATCATTAAAGCATGAATGGCTAAGTGAATCCATTTTCAGGCTGCCAAGTTCTTTAAAGTCAGCTTCATACACATATTCTGGCTTCTCTTCTTTATCTGCATTTTTGTCCTTTCCCTTTCCACAAGCCGTAAATGAAACTGCTGGCACAAATACCAGCACGGCTACAGCAAATCTTATAAATGCCTTTCTTATAATAAGATTAATTTTTCCCATGATATTTAACCTCCTGAAATAAATATTTTTAATATGTATATATTTTTCCTGGATATAACATGGGTATTATTATAATACTAAATTTCCAAATAAGCTTTACGATTTCTTTTCAATCTTCTTACGATTTCCTTAAACATTTTTATTTTCACCTTTCCTGCACATTATCCTGCAAAAAACCACTGCCACAACTGTACTAACTATTGTTGCCAGAAGCCCTGGCAGAACTACAGCAGCAGGATTGGCTGAACCGTACTGGCTTCTGTATGCAATTACATTTACTGGTATAAGCTGTAAAGAAGAAATATTTATAACTAAAAATGTACACATTTCATCTGATGCCCTTGTTATCTTTTCATTACCTGTCCGTTCCCTTTCCAGTGCTGCAAACTCCTTCATTGCTTTTAACCCCATAGGTGTAGCCGCCCATCCAAGTCCCAGTATATTAGCTATAATATTAGCAGCTATATATTCATTAATTTTATGGTCTTCTGGAATACGCGGGAATAAAAACCTTAAAACAGGTGCAAGTTTATGTGTTAATATGTCCAGAAGCCCTGAACGCCTTGCAATCTCAATAAGTCCTGTCCACAGAGCCATTATCCCAAGCATCGTTATTGCAAGTGAAACGGCTTCACCTGCACTGTCAATGGCTGCATTACTTAATGCCTCCACTTCTCCTGTAATAATGCCAAAACTTAACCCTATAAGTATCATAAATCCCCAAAGCTTGTTTAACATAAACACCTCCATAAAAATATATCCAAAAACACTCTGGTATTCTTATTTGATATAATTGATATAACAGTTCTTAAAACAGCATATGATATCCCGCTGGCGTTTATGAACCTTTATAAATACTTTAACGCTATGCCTGGTGTAATGTAAAACACTATGTGCATTATCTGGCAGACAACACAAAAAAAGCTGTTACACCACATTACATATAGCAGGGTTTATACCCTGGAACAATATTGTAATGCAATATAACAGCTTAATATTTAAAATTATTTATTTCCTGCTAAAGCACGTACAGTTACATAAACACCTATAAGCATTTCCCCAACAGAAATCCCTAAAAGAACCCCTGAAATAAAGTCCCTGGCATTGCTTCCACCTATATTATAGTGCAGCAGCATAAGCGCTATGCCCATTATAATCAAGAGTAATCCAGCCATTGACGTACGGTGTTGTTCCAGCACCTGTATTCTCTTAACAAGCCCAAGTACCTGTGTATCATCATATACACGCACACTGCTGTCTGCCTTTTCATCACCATCCAGTAATTCTGCAACCGTTATTTCCAGTTCTTTACAAAGCAGCCCAATTATACTGTAATCTGGCATACATTTACCAGTTTCCCACTTTGAAACTGTTTTATTGGAAACCCCAAGCCGTTCCGCAAGCGCTGCCTGTGTCATGTTTTTTTCCTTACGTTTCTTAGCAATAAAACTGCCTGTCACCATCTGGTCCATTATAAAACCTCCTTATGTTTTTGATAGGATTATTTTATTCTGTCCTGTCTGCAAACACCATCCCCTAAAAGGAGAATATAGGAGGAAATGGCTTAAAACCTTTAATTACTGCCTTACTTTAATGTGTACTTCCCTAAGCTGCTGTTCTGTAACTTCATTTGGTGCACCACACATAAGGTCTTGTGCATTGCCATTCATAGGGAAAGGTATAACTTCACGTATATTTTCCTCATTCAGAAGAAGCATAATCATCCTGTCAACACCTGGAGCCATTCCTGCATGTGGCGGAGCACCAAACTGGAATGCATTATATAATGCACCGAATTTCTCTTTTAAATCTTCCTCTGTATATCCCGCAATTTCAAATGCTTTAACCATTATATCAAGGTTATGGTTACGCACTGCACCTGATGAAAGTTCAACACCATTACATACAATATCATACTGGTATGCAAGTATTTCTGAAGGCTCTTTTTCACTTAATGCTTCAAACCCACCTTGTGGCATTGAAAATGGATTATGGGTAAATATATACTTCTTCTGTTCTGTATCATATTCATACATAGGGAAGTCGTTAATATAACAGAAACGGTAAGAATTCTTTTCAATTAGTCCAAGACGTTCCCCAAGTTCTGTCCTTATCTGGCCCGCATATAATGCTGCCTGCTCCTCCCTGTCCGCTATAAAGAAGATAGTATCTCCTTCTTCAAGGGATGCTATGCTTGCAATTTCCCCTTTCATATCATCAGGAATAAATTTATCAATAGGCCCTTTATATGCCATACCTTCTTTTACTTCAAGATATCCAAGCCCGCCCATTCCTATTGACTGTGCAAATTTAAGCAGTTTTTCATGGAAACCTTTTGACATATCTGCATGGACTTTTACAGCACGCACCGTTTTACCATGAAATGGCTTAAATGTACATCTCTGGAAGAAGTCTGTTACATCTACAATACGCAATGGGTTACGCAAGTCAGGCTTGTCTGTTCCAAATTCAAGCATTGCCTGCCTGTAGCTTATTACAGGATAAGGGGCTTTTGTTACTTCATACCCTTCTGGTGCAAATTTTTCAAATGTTGATGATAATATTTCTTCACCTGCCTTAAATACATCTTCCTGTGTTGCAAATGCCATTTCAAAATCAAGCTGGTAAAATTCCCCTGGAGAACGGTCAGCACGTGCATCTTCATCCCTGAAACATGGTGCTATCTGGAAATATTTGTCAACCCCTGATACCATAAGAAGCTGCTTATACTGCTGAGGTGCTTGTGGCAGTGCATAAAATTTACCTTTAAATTTACGTGAAGGCACTATATAATCTCTTGCTCCCTCTGGTGATGAAGCACAAAGAATTGGTGTCTGTATTTCAAGAAATCCCATCTCTGTCATTTTCTGCCTTAAAAAGCTTATAACATTTGAACGGAAAAGCATATTGTCACGTACCTTAGCATTACGCAAATCAAGATAACGGTATTTAAGGCGTACATCTTCCCTTGTTTCCTTAGATGTCATAATTTCAAAAGGAAGCTGTTTATAAACCCTGCCAAGTATTTCAACTTTGTGGGCTTCAAGTTCTATAGTACCTGTTGGTATTTTAGGGTTATATGTTTCTTCATCCCTGTGTTCTATAACACCTTCTATGCTTATACAGTCTTCTTTGCTTATACCCTCAAGCAATGATGTGTCACGCATAACAACCTGCATTACGCCATACATATCCCTTAAGTCGATAAAAGAAACGCCGCCGTGGTCACGTATATTTTCAACCCAGCCAGCCAGTTTCATGCTTTTTCCTACATCTCCCTCACTTACATTATCTAATGTAACATCCCTGTAAATATTTGATATATTCATATTTAACCTCATTTCTGCGCTGCCTTTTGCGCATAATACAGTGTTTGTGCCGCAGCGCAGGCACAACTATCCGTTCTTCAAATGTCTAACCAGACACAAAAAAGTCCTGGACTTAAAGTCCAGGACGGAAATATCCGCGGTACCACCCGGTTTACTGTTAAACAGTCTCTCTACAGCCATGCATATACAGGCCATGCTGTCTTTCGTGCAGCTTACGGCGCACCTACTAAATATATACTATATCTTTCAGATTGCGGCTGTACAGGCATATACACATGCCCTGGAGTGTTTTTCGCATAAATTCACTTTATGAAGATTTCACCATCCTTCACTCTCTGGTAACGATAATTTATGTTACTCCTCTCCGTCATCGCCATTGTTTTGATTATATATTACCATTTTATAGTTGTCAATATGTGTCAGCAACATTCAAAACGTTTTACAAGCCCTATGCCTATTGCATATGGCCCTGTATGGACACATATTGTAGCACCTATCTGCACAAGGTCTGCACCACATTCCACACCCATCTCTTTTAATGCTTCATCAACCATTCCTTTGTACTGGACACCCTCCTGCCTGTCATACCCAAATCCAATGGCAAAAGCATAATCTTTAGGATTTTCTCCTTTTTCTTTAAAAAATGATTTAAGCAGTTCTATCGTTTTAAGCATGGACTTTTTACGGCTTCTTGCAACTCCTGACGAATCAATTGAACCACCCTCTAATGTTATAAGTGGTTTAAGATTTAAAACACTTCCTGCTATTCCTGCAACTTTTCCAATACGCCCGCCATGCTGTAGATAATCAAGGTCTCCAACTGTAAAGAATATACGCGCGTTATCCCTCATCTGTCCCATAAGGACTTTTACATTTTCTTCAAGACTGTAACCCTGCTCTCTCATCCTGGCGGCTTCAATTGTATATAAGCGCTGGTATACAGTAGCACCATATGAATTAACCACTTCAATCTTTGCATCTGGATAATCCTCACATATTATTGTCCTGGCATTTACAGCAGAGTTATAAGAACCACTTAATGATGTGGTAAGGCATATACAGATAACACCCCTTCCAGCCTTTACATGTGGCAGGAATACATCCACATAATTCTGTACAGAAGGCAGTGAAGTCTTAGGGTACTGCTTTGGATTAGCAACCATTTTCTCATATACATCCCTGATTGCTATTTCCTCAATTTCTTTATAATACTTCTCTTCATCAAATGAAACAAAAAACGGGACTACTTCTATATTATATTTTTCTTTTAAATCTGCCTCTAAATCACATGAACCGTCGCTTATAACCTGATATTCCATATAGATAACCATGCCTTTCCATTAAATTGCCGGGCTACAGGCAATACATATTTTTTATAAATGCACAATGTAGTTTTTATTTCTACATTGTAACATATTATACATACTTGTCAATAGTAAATAAAGCCGTATTATATATATTTTGTAGTCTGGTAAGTGGTAAATGGGGTGGGATGGATTATTCTGCTAGTCATTTATTATTCAACGAAACCGTTAATGTTTATTATGGAATAAATAAGTTATTGTTATCAATATGAAAAGGATGCCCCAGCTTCCGTTCGTCTGAATAACACTTTCCTCACCATAATTTTTAGTTATAGTATTTATTCTGTTTTTATACCATGTTTTGTGTGGTTTTGCTAGGGTATAGCAGGTTTCCAGTGTTCCATCTAATATTATTCCATGACAGGCGCACTTCAGCACCGCCAGTGTTTGTATCCCGTTTTAAATATAAAAAAGGAACAACAGTTTCTTTTTTATATTTAGGGATACTATGCACTGCTGCGTGTGCTGTCGTAGCGGAAGCGTGCCCTGTAATGGAATAATTTAGTGGAACACAAGAAACCCTGCGTCCGTCAACCAGCACCAACAAAAAATAACTGGAAATTACAATAATTTTTTAGTTACGGCTTCCGCATTTAGGACATATATTTCCTGATTTAAACACATGTCCGCACCTGTAACAGCATATTGCTGCATGTTTTTCCTGCGCCATATATTCAACACTTCTTGATTTAGGTTTTGCTTTTAGATATTCTACAAATTCATTTAATATGGTTGCAAAGTTTTCCTGGTCTTTACCCTTAAAAAGACATGGCAGTTTTACTTTACGCTTTGAAATATTGTTTACAAAAACTGCCTTGCCTGCTTTTCCATTTTCCAGTGAAACGTTATCAATATCCATAATGTCCAATGTTCCAGATTTTATTACACCTTTATAAAAAATATGGTCTGGCGAAATTATAAATCCCTCTTTTCCATTTCTAAAATGTGAGGAATCGTATATTATTACAGGATATTCGTATTTCCCAAGTAAAATTGCATATTTACTTATTGCTTTTCTTATAAGAAGCGATTCTTCATCCTTATTATCCCCGCTTGCCATTTTTATAGCATCATAATAATGTACTCTTGAAAGGTCTTCTATCCTGTCCTCCAGGCTTCTCTGGATTTTTTCTACAAGCTGCCCGCTCTCTTCAGTTTTCATGCGCGTAAGTTTTTTATCTATAATTGCAGACATTTCTTTCTTAAGTTCTGGCAAAATATCAGCTGCTTCTATTTCCTTTATGGCACGAAGCCCATCCTGTACATCCAATGCAGATATATCTGGAACAATTTTTCTTACTGTTTCCATATCTATATCTTTTACCTGCCTGTATATTTCATCACTATATTCTTTAAGTACACCCAGTTCAAATTCCTTGTTTTTTATATCATCAAGCACTTTTAAAAGGCTTTTCCTTCCACCTGCGGCAGCTTTTCTTACCATTGACGAAAGTTCTTCACGTTCCGCATTATCTATATATTTATTAATTATCTCTTCATATTTACTAGTATCTATATCTTTATATGATTTAATACGTTCTCTTGTTCTTTTATACCTTTCTTTAGTATCACTTTGCGGAAGGTGTGATATAAGATAATCCAGCTCCTTTTTGCCAGCCTGTTCAAGCAGGCCATGAATTTCACTAGTAAATTCTTCTTTATCTGCACTCTCTAAACTGCTGTTTTTAACTTCATTAAACAGCCCCGCAATTTCTGTATATTTTTTTCCTTTGGCTGCTGATATCTTTTTTATTGCATCTTCCCTGTTTAAAATTGTTCCATTATTGCCAGCTTTCTCCCTGGCAGTTGAAATTTCTTTTTTTTGTACAGGTTTTCTTTCTTCCATATTTACTATACTTGCATCTTCTACATTCTGGACTTCTTGTGTATCTATGGTACTGTCTGTATTGTTTTCTTTTCTGCCAGGTTTACTGGTAGTATAATTATTTTTTGTATTATTATCTGGTATGTCTTTTTCTTTTTCCTGTTTGTTTTTTCTGCTAAAAATGGATTTTGCCCCTTTAGCCTTTTTTGTATTTTTACCTGGCTGGTTTTGTACAGTTTCTTCTGTTTCTACATTCTCTTCTAGCTGTTCCTGGGTATCTGTATTATTCTTTGTTATATTTTCTGTTCCAGTTTCTTGTGTATTCCCATCGTCTTGTATGCTCTTTTCTGCTTCTTGTATATCATCTTTTGATATTTCCCCTCCGCCCATATACTTTTTAATTATATCTTCCATTATGCTGTCTTCTTCTGTAGTTTCCTCTTCTGTTTCTTCCTCCTGTGTATTGCTACTAATCTCTTCCTCTTCTTCAATACTACTGTAGTCTGGCCTGCGCCTTTCTGTGCCGCCAGCCACTCCTTCTTCCCCTATCTTTCCTGATTTTAAACCTTTACGGAAGGCTGTATATGGGTCAAGCTGTTCACTTCTTCTGAATTCCAGTTCTTGTTTTATATATTCCAAAAACCTTTTTACTTCACTGCCACGGTAAAACCCTTCATCCATTTCTTCAAGCAGCCTTTCAAGGTCTGCAATTGAAAACCTCCTGATATTACGGCATATTTTAGCCAGGCTTTTACTGCCATTATGTACCTTGCCCACATACTCATGTTCATACATGTTTGTATTGCTGTTACTATTTTTACCACCATTCCTGCCTATAAGTTTCTTATAATCATCTGCCGCTTTTACATCATTATCAAAGTCAAGGATATACTCGTCCCCTTCTGATAAAAGCTTTCCAGGCCTGGGCGTATAAAAAAGGCTGCACCCAGGACACATATATACCCTTGCTGCATAAACCTTTCCTTCCTCTGTATCTATTGCAAATTCTTTGCCATCAGGATAAACTGACATATGGAGATGGCCGCCACACTGAGGGCATTTATAAGGTATAATATAAAAATTGCTGCCAAGCCTGTCCTTTCCCTGCGTGCTGCCATCTAAATCCTGCCTGGCAAAGCTTGCATTTGTGGTTTTCCACTTCATATCATGCCATAAACCTTGTGGGTATTCTTCTTCTACGCCATCTTCCAGCCCTTCCTCTTCTGCCCTTTCATCCTCTTTTATTTTATTAACTGCTGCCAGGATAATATCTTCAAATACCACACTCTTGCCATCACATGAAAATTTTATTCCGTTTCTGGAATAATAAGCTTCTGCCCCAGCCTCCTTTAAAATCTGCTTAAGCAGCAAATCTATTTTTTCATAAGTGTGCTCAACCCTTATTCCTTGAAGTGCTCCCCATTTGCCAAAAATATATAATGTCATATTAAATATATTCTTTAATAACTGTTTTCCATCTATTTCAGATATATCTGCTGGCATATCTGGAATATCAATTATATTGGGATACACCTTTTTTAAATCAAAATCAAATATAAGGGAATTAACACTTCCTGGAAGTATTACTGTATTATTTTCTGCCAGTATAAATCCATTCCATTCTACGTCTGCCTTTGATGCATAAACAAGCTTTTTATATGTATTTCCAAGCCCTGCATCTGCCTTAAGCCATACCATAGCCACACCCCCTGTAATTATTTAAAACATTAAAACAAAATGCTTTCCAGTTCCTTTGCAAGCCCGTCCTCATCATTGTTATATTTTGTAATAATATCTGCTGCCTGCCTGGCATCCTCTGTTCCATTGCACATGCAGACACCTGTCCCACATTCTTTTAACATCTCTATATCATTAGTAGTGTCGCCAAACGCTGCTGTCTCACTTATATTATAACCATGCTGCTGGCAGTAATATTTTATACCATATATTTTTGATAATTCAGGGTGGACAAACTCAAACATGTCTGCCTGTGACTTAAATGCCCTGTATTTGTCTGACTTATGCTCCTCATAAAAAGCTTCTACCTGTTTCATTTTCTCTGGCGGCGTACTAAGTACAAGTTTGCTCTGTGGTGTTTTTATTTCTTCTTTAAGGTTACAAAGTACAATGCCGAGCTGGTTATTCCTTGCAGCCCTTTCTATTGTACTGTCATTCCTGTATGCATAACAGTTCTCTCCCTGGTATACATATGGATTTAATTCAAAAGGTGCATATAAATTAATTATCTCATCTATTATTTCTGGCAAAAGCTGGTAGAAACAATTTTCCTGGTTATTATCAACATCAAATAATTCTGCACCATTAGAACCAGTCATAAAATTAATAACATTATCAATACCTAATGCTTTTACTGTCCTCTTTAACCCGGTTATTGGGCGTCCAGATGCAATTCCTAGTTTATATCCTTCTGCACTAAGCTTTTTTAACAAATCCTTTGTATAACTGCTTACCACTTTTTCTGAATTAAGAAGAGTGCCATCCATATCCATAACTATTAACTTAATCTTTCCCATAATTAAACCTCTTTCCTGGAAAGCTGAAATATTTGCTTTCTATAATAAATTATAATACTGTAACTATTTTACACTATTTTCTATAATCTATCCACGCAAATTTTTAAGCTGTATCATAGAAAGTGACAATACTTTACATTATACTTAAAAAGGATGTGTACATATACCATTGCACACATCCTTTATAATTATCCTGCTAATATTTTATATAAATTTTAGAGGTTTTCAATTGCAGCACGCTCTATTGCAAGCCCCCTGCTGTATTTCTTAATAAAGTCATCAAATCCCTTTACATCTGCTGGGTCTGGCTGTTCAACTGAACCTGTAGTGCCCGCAAATACATTTGATTTAAGGTAATCACCAAGTGACTCCCCATCTTTTTTATTATTCATATAAGATGCAAGTATAGCCATTCCCCATGCACCGCCTTCACTTGCTGTATCCATTACAGATACAGGTGCATTCATTGCAGCTGCTAAAATCTTCTGGCATACACCCTTTGTTGTAAATAAACCACCATGCCCGAATATTGAGTCAATCTGGACATCCTCTTCTTTAAGCAGTATGTCAAGCCCTGTCTTTAATGCACCAAATGCAGTATAAAGTGTAACTTTCATAAAGTTGGCAAGGTTAAAATTACTGTTTACTTCCCTTGCAAATAAAGGTCTTCCCTCTTCAAATCCTGTTACATGCTCACCTGAGAAATAGTTATATGCAAGAAGCCCGCCACCGTCTTTGTCGCCTTCTTCTGACTTCCTGTAAAGTTTCTCATAAATATCCCCATTATCAATTTTAAAGCCACATATATCTGCAAATTCTTTAAAAAGATTTATCCATGCATTAATATCAGAAGAGCAGTTATTACAATGTACCATTGCAACTGCATCACCTACAGGTGTAGTTACAAGGTCTATCTCACGGTGTACATTTTTCAGAGGTTTTTCAATAACTATCATGGCAAATACAGAAGTTCCTGCTGATACATTACCTGTACGTACTGAAACACTGTTTGTAGCAACCATCCCTGTACCTGCGTCACCCTCTGGAGGGCAGAGCGGAATATCTCCTTTAAGGTTTCCAGAAACATCAAGAAGTTTTGCACCTTCATCTGTAAGCACGCCTGCCTTGTCCCCTGCTGTGAGCACACCTGGTATAATATCCTCAAGCTTCCATGAAAAGCCCTTGTCTGCAATAGCATTGTTAAACTTAGCAACCATATCTGAATTAAACTGCCTTGTTGATGAGTCTATAGGGAACATACCTGATGCCTCACCTACGCCAAGAACCTTCTCACCAGTAAGTTTCCAGTGGATATAACCTGCAAGTGTTGTAAAATATGCAATGTCTTTTACATGCTCTTCATTATTTAAGATTGCCTGGTAAAGATGTGCAATACTCCAGCGCTGTGGAATATTAAAGCCAAACAGCTCTGTAAGTTTGTCTGCTGCTTCTTCTGTTATAGTATTTCTCCATGTACGGAAAGGCACAAGAAGCTTGTCCTCCTTGTCAAATGCCATATAGCCATGCATCATTGCACTAAAGCCTATTGCACCAACCTTCTCAATAGTAACACCATGTTTTTCCTTTACATCCTTTGCAAGCTGTGAATAACAGTCCTGTAAACCTCCCCATATATCATCAAGGCTGTATGTCCACACACCATTTTCATATTTGTTTTCCCAGGAATGTCCGCCAATTCCTATAAGGTTGTTCTGGTCATCAACAAGAACTGCCTTAATCCTTGTTGAACCAAATTCAATACCAAGTGCTGTCCTGCCATTAATAATAGCGTCTTTCATCTTACCCTCCATTCTGCGTATACACACATTATATATTTTTTATCTGTAAACAATATTTCCAAGCATAAGGTCACGCTTAAATCCAGATATTGTTGTATCCTTATTAATTACTACCGCTTCAATTCCCATCATTGCAGCCCAGTCACACATCTGCTCTGCTGTAAGGTCATATGTAAATGCAGTATGGTGTGCACCTCCCGCAAGTATCCATGCTTCTGCACCTGTATAGAAATCCGGTTCAGGTGTCCAGAAGTTTGTAGCTGTAGGAAGCTTTGGCATAGGCTTCTCAGTCTGGCGGCAGTTTACTTCATTAATTATAAGACGGAAACGGTTTCCAAGGTCAATAAGTGATGTTGCAATTCCATGTCCATCCTTTGATGTAAATACAAGCCTTGCAGGGTCTTCCCTGTCACCCATTGAAAGCGGCTGGCACTTAATCTGTATAGAGCTTCCTGCGATAGAAGGACATATCTCAAGCATATGTGCTTCAAGAATACCCTCTTTGCCAGGCACCATATTGTAAGTATAATCTTCAAGCATTGATGTACCCTTTGCATCTTTCATGCCTGCTGTCATAATCTTCATAAGGCGTACCATTGCAGCAACCTTCCAGTCACCCTCAGCACCAAAGCCATATCCCTTTTCCATAAGCCTCTGTATAGCAAGCCCAGGAAGCTGCTTTAAAGCACCAAGGTCACCAAAATGTGTAACTATTGCATGGTAGTTCTTTTCTTTTAAAAAGCGCTCAAAACCTATTTCAATCTGTGCCTGTACAGCAACATGTTTCTTAAACTCATCTGGATTTCTTCCTTCAAGAAGTATATCATATTTATCATAATATTCATCAACAAGGGCATTAGTATCTGCTTCGGATACAGAATTAACACATTCTGCAATTTCATTTACAGGATAAGCATCAACTTCCCAGCCAAATTTAAGCTGTGCCTCAACTTTATCACCCTCTGTAACTGCAACATTCCTCATATTGTCAGCAACACGCATTACCCTTATATGGCTGCTTTCAATTATGCCTATAGCCGTACGCATCCATGAAGCAATACGCCCCTGGACATTTGCATCACTCCAGTGCCCTACTACTACTTTACGCTCAATACCCATACGTGTAACCATATGGCCATATTCCCTGTCACCATGCGCTGCCTGGTTCTCATTCATAAAGTCCATATCTATTGTATCATATGGTATCTCCTGGTTAAACTGTGTATGTAAATGAAGCAATGGCTTTCTGTATTCCTGTAATCCTATAATCCATGACTTTGCAGGCGAAAAAGTATGCATCCATGTAATTACACCTGCACACTCATCATCCATATTAGCTTCATTAAATGTCCTCCTTATAAGCTCATTTGTAATAAGAGTTGGCTTCCATACCACTTCAAATGGCAGGACACCTGACTCATTTAATGCAGCAACAATCTTTTTTGAATGTTCTGCTACATTTGCAAGACACTCATCCCCATATAAATCCTGTGAACCCGTACAAAACCAAAACTTATAATTTCTCTGTAAATCCATACCGCTCCTCCATTCATTACTAAATAATATATAATATAAACTTACCACATTTAGCGCTGGATGTATATACTTTTTTCTAAAATAATTTAAACAAAATTTAAAAAATATGCTTTATATTGACAGCTTTTATAAACAACAATATAATGCAGTTATTTACATATTTGCAAGCAAAACCACAGGACATAAATAACATATATTTCCCACTTTAATTTTATTTTTGGATACAGATATAGAAACTGTTGAAGACATAGAACAATCCGTTAACATAAAAAACTAATTCAATTTGTTCCAGAACAAAATACCAGAAACTTTAAGAATGATATTTCTATCCATATTATAAATGTACAGTACTACTAAAATTAAAATAGAATTTTTTAATTTTTAGAAAAAATAAATATAATAAAACTAAACCACAGAAATAATAATAAAATGGAACTGTGCATACCAGATTACTGCTGCACAGTTCCATTTCATAATACAAATATATTTAACATATTGTATAGGTTTATTTATACTAACGTGTAAATTCCTTGCCTGTAAGCATTAAGAAAGCTTCTTTATATTTTCCAGTTGTCTTTGTAACTACATCTTCTGGAAGCTTGTACCCGCTGTCAGGATTTGCCTTCAGCCAGTCCCTTACATACTGCTTGTCAAATGAAGGCTGTCCCTTGCCAGGTGTATATCCGTCTAAAGGCCAGAACCTTGAGCTGTCTGGTGTAAGCATCTCATCACCAAGTACTACATTGCCCTCCTCATCAAGCCCAAATTCAAACTTTGTATCTGCAATTATAATTCCTTTAGAAAGTGCATATTCTGCACATTTCTTATAAAGTGCTATTGTGCAGTCCATAATTTTCTTTGCATATTCTTCACCCTTTCCAGGGAATTCTTTATCAAGAATTTGCACACTTTCTTCAAATGTTATATGTTCATCATGGTCACCTAAATCTGCTTTTGTTGTAGGGGTATACACTGGCTCTGGAAGCTTGTCTGACTCCTTAAGCCCTTCTGGAAGCTTTATTCCACAGACAGTCCCGCTTTCTTTATAGCTCTCCCAGCCACTGCCAGTTATATATCCACGGACTATACACTCTATAGGAAGCATTTTAAGCTTCTTGCAAAGCATACTGTTTCCATTAAATTTTTCACTTCCAAAAAATTCTGGCATATCTTTTGCATCTGTAGAAATCATATGGTTAGGTACAATATCACTAGTAAAACCAAACCAGAACTTTGACATCTGTGTAAGTATAGCACCTTTGTCTGTAACTTCATTCTTAAGTATTACATCAAATGCTGAAATCCTGTCTGTTGCAACAATAACCAGGCTGTCCCCGTTATCATATACTTCACGTACCTTGCCTTCTTTAACAGGTGAGAATTCTTTCATAAAATGACCTCCGTTTTCTGTGTGTATTATATACTTAATATTCAAAATAAATATAAAGCTTATTCCATAGATTGTCAATCGGATTATTATTATTCCATGTTCATTTCACCAAAATAGATGGAATAATTTACAGTTATCTTATGTTTGTGTAAAAATGAATGTGCACATTACCAAAAAGGATATTGCTTGATAATAGAAAATATGTTATATTGCCAATATGGGAAATCCATAGAGCCAAAGGCGGCTTTGCCCCTCTTATTTTTTCGGAGGGTTTTAAGCAGCCCTCCAGACGAAAGAAAGGAGGGCGGTGCAATGTACGTTACATATCAGGATTTAATCCAGATTGGAATACTCATTGTTGCCCTTGCTAATTTGATTTATCAGATTTACAAGGGAAAAAAGAAATAGCCGCCACTATTCGCAGTAGTGACGGCAAACCTCGTATGAGGTAATAATTGTCATAATGTGGGGTAGAGCTGCTTCTATGGCTTTTCCCTTTCTATGTCTAATATATCACATATAAGTACAAAAAACAAGAGGTGTTTTGTTGTTTTTTGCACTCATTTCTATATTGGGAAATTCTCTTCGCAGCCAACAAACTAAAACCATACAACTATATAAAAAAGACATATATTATATTACTTCATTAATATCTATTTTAAGTTCATCAGGAAGAAAACCACAACAGCCTGCATTAAAATAATAAGCGGAATTCCAATAGTAAAATAATCCTTATTTATTTTATGCCTGAACACATACATTCCAAGCATCCCTCCTGCTGAGCCACCTGCAAACGCCAGGCCCAGCAATGTAATTATCCTTATTCTGTATTTATGTGACACAGCTTTTAGCTTATCTATGCCAAAAGCAATAAATGTGACAATATTAATAATAACCAGGTATATACTAAGTAATTTGTGCTGGCCAAAAAATTCCCAAAAAGCAAAAGATATTTTCTCCTGGTGCATCCCTTTAAACATCAAAAATACAATAATTTGTATAATAAGCACACAAACCACAAATACCCTTGACATCATATTATTTTTCCTGGCTTTCCTGTCAATAATTAAAATCCCGGATATTATTCCTAATGAACCACCTAAAAGTGAAATAATATTTAATACCATATCAATTTGTTTATCCTGTGTATGTGAATACAGCCAGGTATTAACAGCAAACAGTATAAATCCAAAAATATTAATTATAAACAGATAACAGCCAAAACCATCTATAAGCACTGTTATCACCCTTTCCAGTTAAAGAAACATCCAGCTGCCTTTTCAAGGTAATACTGGTCGTATATTCCCATTGTTTCCCTTGCTGAATGCATTGCAAGTACAGGTACACCAATATCAAGCATCCTTATTGGAAGGTTTACAGCAGCAACAGCACCAAGTGTACTTCCTCCTGCAATATCTGACCTGTTAACATACCTCTGGCATGGTATTTTCTCTTTTTCACAAATATTAAGCATCATTCCAAGTACTTCTAAATCACTTGCATATTTTTCATCAATAGCAGTTTTTATAGCAAATCCCTTATTCATATACAGTTTATTTGTTATATCACTTTTTTCTGGGCAATTAGGATGTATTGCATGGGCAACATCCACTGAAAGCCCTGCTGAGGATGCAATGCCACACCAGAACTTTTCCATGCCATAGCCCATACTGCCATATATCCTCTCAATAACCGCACGCGTAACAACTGAACCTGCTCCCTGTTTTGTACTGCTTCCAATTTCTTCACTATCATAAAGCATAGTTATATTTAAACTGCCAGCATTTGCCCCTTTTTCTGCTGCATTAAGACACGCCTGGACAGATGTAAGGTTATCAAGCCTTCCTGCACTAAAAAGACTGTTATCTGCTCCTAAAAGTACAGGTTCTTCTACAGGGTAAAGACACAAATCATAAGCCAGTATTTCCTCTGCCTCTTTCCCAAGTTCCCCTGACAGCATATTTATAAAAATATCTCCTTTATCCTTTTTATTATCCGCCGTATTGCCAGTGCATAAGACTGGCAGCATGTCCTTTTGCCTGTTTAACTCAACACCCTTATTGACCTCCCTGTTCATATGGATTGCAAGGTTAGGTATTATAAACAAAGGCCTTTCAAAATCTACAAGTGCTGCAAAAGTGTTCCCATTGCTTCTATCTTTTAATACAACCCTGCCCGCTGCTGAGAGCGGTCTGTCAAGCCATGTATTTAAAATCGCACCACCATAAATACCAGCATTACATTTTATATAGTTATTTTCTTCTATCTGTGCTGATGGTTTTAACTTAATACATGGAAAATCATTATGTGCTGCTATAAGCCTGAAACCTTCACCATTCCATTCCTCTCCTATTGTAAATGCAGCAACTGCTGAACCATATATTTTAACAACATACTTGCCGCCTCTTTCCAGTTTCCATACATCTTCAAATAAAAGTTCTTTAAAACCATTTTCCACCAGCTTTTTTAAAGCATAACTGGCTGTATGATATGGTGAAACCGCTGCCTTTACTATTTCAGACAGCCTGTCTGAAATCTCTTTTATATCTATATTTTCCAACTATAATACCTCCGTTAAAATCTTATTAAACATCCTGTTTTCACTGGCAGAACGTATAGCAATCCTGTAAAATTCATCTGACAGACCTGCAAAATTGCCACACTGGCGTATTAATACATGTCTGGCAAGAAGCTTTTCATATAAGTTAAACTTACTTTTAACCAGCAGGAAATTTGCATCTGATGGAAATACTTTAATTCCTTTACCTTCAAGAAAACCTTTCATTTTAACCCTCTCCTGCTGTACTACCGCCCTTGTCCTGGCAATATATTCCTTATCTTTAAGTGCATAAATCCCTGCAAGCTGTGCAGGAACTGACACACTCCATTCCGGCTGCATACGCCGCATTGCTGCAAGAAGTTCTTTATTTCCACAGGCACACCATCCAAGCCTTAAACCAGCCATAGCATATAACTTCGTAAATGCATTAACTACTATAAGATAATTACTTTTAAGCCCGCTTTTCATACTTAATTTTTCATAATCTGGTACAAATCCTAAGAAACATTCATCCACAATAAGATAAATATGTTTTTTCTCACAATATAAAAGTACATCCATAAGCACATTTTTGCTAATAACCCTTCCTGTAGGGTTACATGGGCTGCAAAGAAAAACCATATCACATCCAGCTGGTATTTTCCCTATAATACTTGTATCTAATGCAAAGTTATTTTCTTCTTCCAGATAATAATATTCTATTCCAGTCCCTGAACTGTTTAATACATGGCTGTATCCTAAAAATGAAGGAGCTGTAACCAAGGCTTTACGTGGTTTTACTACATCCACTATAAGCTTAAAGATTTCAGAAGCCCCATTGCCAAACAACAGGTTATCACTAGATATATTTTCATTTATTGAAACTGCCTCACATAACTGCCTGCACTGCATATCTGGATATCTGGCAAACGCATCTGTATTTTCTATAAGCTTCCTTTTTACAATAAAAGGTAATCCTAATGGATTAGTATTTACTGAAAAATCATATTTTACATCATTATTGTAAATATCCCCTCCATGCCTGTATGGTGGTGTATCTTTTAAAATATTACTAACTGGTAGCATTTTTGTATTATACATATCCCTATATTCCTATATCACAATATCCATTAACTTCTATATATAAATATCAATATTATCTTACACTTTTTAATCTGCATTTACCATAAATAAAGTATACCACAACTCTCTGTCTTTGAATACTTTAACTTGCATTATATACCAGCAGTACATATAATACTTGTATTTTGGATTATATGGCATTATAATATTAGCAGTATAAAAAGTAATATAACACATAACCTGTCAATACTACTATAATGTTTAAGGAATTTATTATATGGAAACAAGTATATCACACAAAATTAATATTACAGCACAAAAAGCTGCTTATGATACTTATGTTAAGAAATTGCTTTCTGAAAAAATTATTTTAGCACATATACTTGCTAGTGTAGTTACTGAATTTAATGGTATGACACCAGAAGATATTATCCCTTTAATTGAAGGGCAGCCTGATATTGAAAATGTATCTATAATTCCTGGTGAAACCAGTATGCCATCTATTATTGGTGACAATACAGAAGATATTGTGCCAAATGAGGGAAAAGTCACTTTTGATATACGTTTTTCCGTTAGAATACCTGGGCAAAATGGAACTGTAAAAATTATTATTGACATAGAGGCACAAAAAAGATTTTATCCTGGTTATGACTTAGTTACGCGTGGAATTTTCTATGCGGCAAGACTATTATCTTCACAATTAGGTACTGAATTTACATTATCTGCTTATAATAATATTAAAAAAGTTTATTCTATATGGATTTGTATAGATTGCCCTAAATATGCAGTTAATACTGTAACAAGATACCATATAACACAAGAAAACCTTGTAGGATGTTTCCCAAAAGATAAAGCAAGATATGATTTATTGGAAACTATAATGATATGTCTGTCTAATGACATTGCCCCTAAAACAGAAAGTTTACATATCCACAGGCTTTTAGGAATACTTCTCTCGCCTGAATTAAAAGTTAATGATAAAAAAACTGCTTTATCAGAAGAATTTAATATTCCCATGACAATAGAAATGGAAAGGATGGTGGCTGATATGTGCAACCTTAGTGATTTAATTGTAGAAAAAAGCTGGCAAAAAGGCATTGAACAGGGCATTGAACAGGGCATTGAACAGGGTCATGGACAAGGCATTAAAATTATGGGACAACTATCAATAAAACTTGCCAAAGATGGCAGGATTGATGATATCTCCCTTGCTATGTCTGACAAGTCTTACATGCAGATGCTCCTTAAAGAATATGGTATAGATGGTTATGATGCATTATAGAAAAAAGAAACAGCCACCAACTACTGCCCAATAGTTGGCGGCTTGCCTTTGCATAAGCAGAAGTGAAGTGAAAACAATATGGAATATACAAAGAGAACCGAAGTGTTACCAAAGCCATAATTGTGTTCCAATAGTAACAACCCCTTTATAATTATCAGCTATTCCAATAAAATAGATAATTTAAAAAATCAAGAAATTCCATACATAATAAAAGGACGGACTATAATATATAAATCCGTCCTTTTTGAATATTAATGAGAAAGGCAATATTATAAAATATAATTTGCAGTATTATTTAACCTTTACTGTTTTTGTAACTGCCTTATATCCTGATTTAGTTACCTTAATTGTTACTTTTGTTCCTTTCTTAAGCTTTGATGAAACTGTGAAAGTGAACTTTTTGCCACTTACTTTGGCATTTTTAGCTTTTTTGCTGCCAATTTTTACTGTTACCTTTGTACCTTTTACAGATAATTTGCCTGTAACTTTCTTCTTGCCAGCCTTAGCTGTAATGCCAGAAACCTTCATTGTCTTTTTAGTTTCTTTATCTTCATTATCATTATCTTTATCATCATCTGAAGGCTTTTCACTATCAGGATTATTTGTACCTGGGTCTTTGTCCCCTGGATTTGTGCCTGGGTCTGTTGTTCCAGGTGCTTCTGTACTGCCTGGCTCTGCTGTAGCTGATGGTGCTGGTGAAGCTTCTGGGTCTGCTGATGGTGCTGGTGTTGCTGTAACCCCTGCTATTCCTGTATAAGCTACTGGTTTAATATTTGTAAGTTTACATTGTTCACCTGTTAATGATATATAAACTTTCTTTCCATCCTCTACAGGGAATGTTGTTTTTGATGTAACACTTCCAACTTTTGTTTCAATAATAACTTTTCCATCAGATTTAACTGCCTGTACTTTACATTCTGTACCTGATTTATTATCTTCAAGCCATGAGTCATTAACAGGGTTTGTTTCAAAAGTATAGCCAAGTCCACTCCATGCTGCCAGACCTGCTCCCGTGTTAATATCTCCATCTGCATTAGCCCATGCATAGCCATCCCCACGTACAACAACATATTCTTTATAGCCTGCACCATTTACTACAGGCGCATCACCCGTATATGCTACTGCTAAAGGAATATCCCATCCATTAACTGCATCAGCATGTGTATTATTCTTAAATGTAACCGCCATTCCACTTTCTGTTACTTCTATACCACCTGTATGTGCTGACCAAAATGCACCACAGTCAAGTTCTAATCCCTCACTATCTTCATCATCAGAAGGTGGAAGTGTTGGTGCTGGTGTTGGCACAGGAGTAGGTGCTGGTGTTGGAAGCACTACTGGATATGGCGCAAGTGGCTTACTGTTATCCTTAACCTCTGGCATAACATCAAATTGCTCTTTTTCTATCTTATATTTGCCAACCTGGGCCATTATATGTACATTTACATCACCCTCTGGGAAAGTTGTATTGGCAGCAACAAATTCGGCATACACTGAATTTGTGTCTAAATCAAAATATGTAATTGTAAAATCTTGTCCAGCACGTTTGGCTGTTACCTTGTATTTATGTCCTAATTCAATCCTTTTGCTGTCTTTTGCTATTCCTGTAATAGCATCACCTGCTGTATGTGTAGTACCTGATGGCTCACTTGCATACCATGCATCAACATTAGAACCTGTTGTAATAAAATATTTAAGTCCATCCTTTTCTGCCATTAATTCAGCACTAAATGCGCCTCTTTCATTTCCAATATTTTCATAATAACCAATATACCAGCTCACTTCGCCATCGTCACTAAGAACCTGGTTTTCTGTAACACCTGTACCAGACCACCATGCCTGGCTTGTATAACAGTTTCCTATTTTAAACTCTGGCATTACCAGTTTATCCTGGCATACCTGGAATGTACCAAATTGTGCTATTGTTTGTACTGTAATAGTTTCTGGGAACTTTGTTTCTTTTACATCAACTTCAAGAAAAATTTCTTGTGAAGTCATATCATAATATACAACTTTTACGTCATCGCCAGTCCTTGTAACGGAAATCTTATACTGGTGGCCTTCTCCAACCGTTTTACCATCAGGCCCTGAAACTGTAATAGCAGGGGCTGTAACAGGTTCAATATGTCCAAATTCCCATGCAGCACCTGTTGACTCTGTAGTAATTCCTTTATTATCACTATCTCTTAATTCTATATTAAACATGGCATCAGGTGATATATCTTTTTCTTTGCCTACATAACCAACATATAAATCTAATGTACCATCACCTGTTAAATTATATTTCCTTCCATAAGCAGTACCATCATTCCACTTCCCTTTTCCTGGAAGCGTTTCTACAAAAAGGCTTTCTGGAATATCCTTTACAAAATCTACATAATTAACCTGTTTTATTTCAGATAATTTACAATTATCACCTGTTAATGATAAATATGCAGGTTTACCTTTTTCTACTGGAATAGCCGAATAAGAAACTATTCCATGTGATATAAATTTTACTAATACAGTATCATCTGTCCTGATTGCTGATATCTGGTAATCATCAGCCCCCTTTTTATTATCACCAAGCCAGACAGCCCAGTCAAAATTTGCTGGAAACTTTGAAACGCTTGTAGTTGAATTCTGAAAAGCCTCAAGAGTAAAATTATCTGAACGCCTTACCATATATTCTTTATAATCTGGACTAGCATTATTAACCTTAGGCTCGTTATTTGTATATACTACATATAATGGAGTATTCCAGTTATTAACAACATTTTCATATGAAGTATTTTTAAATGTAAGTGAAATACCATTCTCATCAACTTCAATGCCATTTGTATGTGCTGTCCACCAGCCTGTACAATCTAAATCTGGTATATCTGCATCAGCTTTCCTGTTAATACCAACAGAGCCTAAATCTTTTCTCCCGGTCTGGCTGCCAATGCTTAATTCTTCTGCATCTGCATTAGCTTCTATGCCAGGCATTACTGGTGCTGCTGTAAATACCATGCTTACAGCTAAAATCTTTGCTAGAAATTTTCTATTCATAAATACATATCTCCTTTTCTTTTACTGGCTACAAGGCGCAGTTCTCCCTTAAATATGCATAATATCATATACTAACTACTTATGTTCAGATTTTTAAACGACTAAAACACACCTGTCCTGACAGACAGTTTTATTCATAAAAATATTTAGTATACTACTTACCAGACAAGTTATACCTGGTAATAAATAATATTAATAATATAATGCACTGGGTAAAAAGCTGCTTAAATATATAAGCAGCAGTAAGTAAATAACATTTCCACCAGCGCCCTGTACAGGGATACAAAATAAAAGAAATATGCAAATTGATTTCAATAATAGAAACGGAATATAAAATAAACCGTACTGG
>CAJTRU010000004.1:39268-83036 GCA_910579085.1 uncultured Lachnospiraceae bacterium
ATATATGTATATATTTGTAAACAGTTTTTTATAATATAGAAATAAACACTTATGTTTTCTTTTATTCCTAATTAATTACAAATAATTATTATCTGGTATATCCAGGAAGCCAGCCTGAGCCAGCTTCCCGGCTATAGAATAATTAAAATCTTTTTACAAATATTGCTAATGTTTTTGTTATTTTACCTTAACTGTTTTTGTAACTGCCTTATATCCTGATTTAGTTACTTTAATTGTTACTTTTGTCCCTTTCTTAAGCTTTGATGAAGCTGTGAAAGTGAACTTTTTGCCATTTACTTTGGCATTTTTAGCTTTCTTACTGCCAATTTTTACTGTTACTTTTGTCCCTTTTACAGATAACTTACCTGTAACTTTCTTTTTGCCAGCTTTTGCTGTAACGCCAGAAACCTTCATTGTCTTTTTGGTTTCATTATCTTTCTTGTCATCGTTGTCTGAAGGGTTTTCAGCAGGATTGTCTGTTCCTGGGTCCTTATCTCCTGGATTTGTGCCTGGGTCTGTTGTTCCTGGTGCTTCTGTGCTGCCTGGCTCTGCTGTTGCTGATGGGTCAGGTGAAGCGGAAGGGTCTGCTGATGGTGCTGGTGTTGCAGATGCAGATGGTGCAGTTACATCAGGAGCTTTCTGGCTTACTATATACTTCCCAACCTGTGCCATTACATGTATATTTACATCAATAGCCTGGTTAGTATCTTTAATTTCCATTGAACAATATTCTTTGTTATCTGTTAAATCATAATATATAATTGAGAAATCATAATTTGTACGTTTAATAGTAATTCTATATATATGTCCTGGAATAATAGTACTATTTGTCAGATTAGGGCATGACACTGTACCTGTTCCCTGTTCACCTGTCCATGCATTTGTATCAGAACCTGTTGTAATATATCTATTTCCATCACTTACTAATTCAACATTAAATGCCCCATAACCATTGCTATCACTTGTGGACTCAAATGTTACATATAAATCCATTGTGCCTTCACCGCTTAATACATAATCCCTGCTTCTTTCATTAGCAGCATCCCACCATGCAACACCTGTAATAGTTTCTGGTTCTAATACTGGAGCCGGCTCTGGTGTTGCATTCCCATCAGCAGGAGCAGATGTTGGAAGCGGTTCTGGTGTTGGCAATGGTACTGGCGTTGGAAGAACTACTGGGTATGGTGCAAGTGGCTTTGGTGTAGTTATAACAACATTTTCACCTTTTGTAGATGTAAGTTTGCTTATATCGTCTGCTGCTAATACTGTGTTATAAATGCCTACATTATCCAGTGAACCCTGGAAATATCCATCTGCTTTCCAATATGACGCTCCAAGATAATTATTTTTTGCAACCTTTATTGCGTCCAGTACTTTGGTATAATCTCCTTCAGCACTTTGAACAAGCTGTCCATCAATATATGTAGACATTTTATTATTGTTAATTGTAACAGTAATAGTATCCCATCTATTTCTATTGCTTGTCTTATTATACCAATCCCATGTATATGGAGTAGTTATTCCGCTTCCAAAATAACCTATAAACCAGTCAGCAGTATCTGTAACACTTGCTCTTGAACCACCTACAGAAGAAAATCCCTGTGAAAGATGATAAAGACCTGTTGCGTCATTACCCTCTCCTCCAAGCGTTCCATCACCAAGCATAAAAATTGGAGTCCAGTCAGATTTATAGCCAGTAACTTTTACATCTGCTGTGAGCGTAATACCATTACTAAAATCAAATGTAGAAAGGTCTGAAATTTTAGCATATGTAACATCATCTGACTCTTTTGTTGCAAGATTTAATACTCCATCAGCAACATTTGCTTCGCCAGCAAGTTCAATTCCTTCTGTATTTTCAAATGTATACTTAACCACAGGCTGTGTTGTGATTTTTGAAAAATCTGTGCCTGGTTCTCCAGTGCTTACCGAATTATCTGTATCTTCATCTCCATCCCCTGTGTCACCTGAATCGCCTGGTTCTGGTATCTGGTCTTCTGGTATCTTGCCTGTATTATATAATTCTGTAACATCCTCAGGTGATAATACCCTGTTATAAATATATACTTCATCCATAAGTCCTTTAAATGAAGCATTCCACCAATTAACACCAAGGAATACTGGCATATTATTAAAAGTCCCAGATTCATAATCAGAAATTTCCTGCCATGATAAAACTTCTGCATTATAATATAAAACTGCTTTTCCACTATCATCGAATGTCAATACAATATGTGTCCATTCGTTTAATGGTAAATCCTTTAAAACGCTGGAAGAATTATTATTTTTATCAAGCCAATGCCATTTTGTTTTGTAATTTACAATGCCACCTGATGCAAAATCATTATAATATGTTCCAGTTGTAACATAATTATCTGCATCAACATTTGTAAATAATATAGGTTGGAAATTAATTTTTTCTGCTGTATTTACCCATGCACTAACAGTAAAGCTCTTACTTGTATTCACATCAAGCTGAAGACCTTCCCCTCTGGCAAAATCTCCACCTTCTACAGTACCTGTATCTCCTGAAAACTGGTATGCCTTTCCAAAGCCGTCATCCTTGCTATTTGCATAAAGAGCACTTCCAGAAGCAGGACTATTCCAAGTATCACCTGCACCACCATGCAAAGTTGCCTTGCCGCCTGTTCCTGATGCTTTATTATCAAGTGAATCCTCAAATCCATAATAACCTACAAGACCAGTAGTAATATCTGGTGTTTCACCTGCTGTCCTTTTACTAGTTACAGAATCTAAATACCCCCCCGGTCTGGCTGCCAATGCCTAATTCTTCTGCATTAGCACTAATTTCCATACCAGGCATTGCTGGTGCTGATGTAAGTATCATGCTTACAGTTAAAATCTTTGCTAGAAATTTTTTATTCATAGATACATATCTCCTTTTCTTTCCCTGGCTACAAGACGCAGTTACCCCTTAAATATGCATAATACCATATACTAATTATCTACATTAATAATTTGTGACAACTAAAATACACCTGTCCTAAAAGACAGATTTTTTATAAAATATTTAGTACATAATCTGCCAGATAATTGTACCTGGCAATAATATAATGCGCTGAATAAAAAAGCAGTTTAAATTTAAGCATCTGGTAAATAACATTTTCATCAGCGCCCTATTTAGGGATACAAAATAAAAGAAATATGCAAATTGACTTCAAAAATAGAAACGGAATACAAAATAAACCGCACTAGAAATTAAGTAATTATAGTTCTTAAATATATGTACATATTTGCATCTGGATAGTATTAACCTTTATATCCAGGAAGCCAGCTAATGCCAGCTTCCCAGCTATAGAAAAATTAATGAGAAAACAATATTTATATAAAACTACATATATTTATACTATCTCTAAATCCTTCCACAAATACTTGCTAATGTTTTGTTATTTTACCTTAACTGTTTTTGTAACTGCCTTATAGCCTGATTTAGTTACTTTAATTGTTACTTTTGTCCCTTTCTTAAGCTTTGATGAAACTGTGAAAGTGAACTTTTTGCCACTTACTTTGGCATTTTTAGCTTTCTTGCTGCCAACCTTTACTGTTACTTTTGTTCCTTTTACAGATAACTTACCTGTAATTTTCTTTTTGCCAGCTTTTGCTGTAATGTCGGAAACCTTCATTGTCTTTTTGGTTTCTTTATCGTCATTGTCATCATCTGAAGGGTCTTCAGCAGGATTGTCTGTTCCTGGGTCTTTATCTCCTGGATTTGTTCCTGGGTCTGTAGTTCCTGGAGTTTCTGTATTACCTGGGTCTGTTGTTTCTGATGGGTCAGGTGAAGCTTCTGGGTCTGCTGATGGTGCTGGTGTTGCTGACTCAGATGGTGCAACTACATCTGGAGCTTTCTGGCTTACTATGTACTTACCAACCTGTGCCATTACATGTACATTTACATCAATACCCTGGTTAGTATCTTTAACTTCCATTGTGCAGTATTCCTTGTTATCTGTTAAATCATAGTATGTAATTGTAAAATCATAGTTTGTACGTTTAACAGTAATTTTGTAAACATGCCCTGGAATAATTGTACTTCCTGTATTAACTGCCCCTGAGATTGTGCCTTTGCCTTCTTCTGCTGTCCATGCATTAATATCTGAACCTGTTGTAATATATTTATTTCCGTCACTTACTAATTCAACATTAAATGCTCCATATCCTGTGCTGTCACTTGTAGAGTCAAATGTTACATATAAATCCAATGTACCTGCACCTTTTAATACATAATCCCTGCTTCTTCCATTAGTAGCAGCCCACCATTCTGTACCTGTAATTGTTTCTGGCTCTAATACAGGTGTTGGTTCTGGTGTTGCATTTTCATCAGCAGGTGGAAGTGTTGGAAGTGGTTCTGGTGTTGGAAGAACTACTGGGTATGGTGCAAGTGGCTTTGGTGTAGTAACATTAACATCTGGCATATCAAAATCAGATGTGCTAACCATATATTTACCAATCTGTGCCATTACATGTATATTAACATCTTCACCCATATTAGTTCCTGTTGCTGTTAATTTACAATGTTCTTTGTTATCAGTCATATCAAAATATATAATTGTAAAATCCTGTCCCTGGCGTGTAACAGAAACTTTGTACTTATGCCCTGCTGCAATACTAGCCATGCCTTCAGTACCGCCACCTACAACACCTGTTGCATCTTCTGCTGTCCAGATATTAATATCAGAACCTGTTGTTATATATTTATTTCCATCACTTACAAGCTCAACATTAAATGCACCTCCATCAAGCCCGCCAATATATCCAATAAACAAGTCTAATGTACCATCACCTTTTAATGGATAATCTTTACCTCTTTGTAAACCATCCCACCATGCTGTACCTGTAAGAATTTCTCCATCACCTGTTATAGGAGGGTCTGTTGGGTCATCTGTTGGCGGTGTTGTTGTGTCATCTGGATTACCTGGGTCACCTGTTGGTGGTGTTGTTTCATCTGTTGGTGGTGTTGTTGTGTCATCTGGGTTTTCTGGTACAATATTACTATATGTACCTATAGAAATTTCACTTAAAGTACATTTTTCACCACTCAAAGAAATATAAAAAGGGTCTGCTCCAGTGTATGGTAATGAAGTTAATGTTTTTATTTTTCCTACAGTAAATTCTAAATAAACCTTACCATTACTTTTCACAGCCTGTAATTTACAATCTACGCCAGCCTTATTTTCTGCAACCCATGTATCCCAGTTAAAACCATCTTGGAATGAAGCATCCATATGGTAACCAATCTCACTCCAATTTTTTTCTGTTGCAACATTAGGGTTAGGAGCAGACTTATAATCACCACACCAGCCAAACACATCTGCACGTATATATGCATATTCATGATAACCAGTGCCTTGTACAACAGGTTCATTGCCAGAATATGCTATAACAGAAGGCGTATTCCAATTAGATGTTGCGTCTTCATTTGTATTGTTTTTAAATGTAAGTGCCACACCAGCCTCTGTTACTTCTACACCTTTTGTTTTGTTTGCAAAAAAATCTCCACATGTAAGTTCACTTTCAATAGCACCATCTGTCGCAGCCCTGCTACTTCCTATTAAATCTAAATACCCCCCCCCGGTCTGGCTGCCAATGCTTAATTCTTCTGCATCTGCATTAACTTCCATTCCAGGCACTACTGGCGCTGCTGTAAGCACTAAGCTAGCAGCTAAAAATCCTGCCAAAAACTTTCTGTTCATAAACCTCCATCCTTTCTTTGCTTTTCTCCAAAAAATAATAATTAACGGTTTTTCTTAAAAACATAGACACTGCTTTATGCCAAAGCAAACCTGCCTGTAATATAGCTGTGTCTATGTTGATTCAATAATTTAACCGCTGTTTATGATTATAACAGACGTCCGTCTGTTTATAATACTATTTAACTTTTACATTTTTAGTTACAGCTTTATATCCACCCTTTGTAACCTTAATTGTTACTTTTGTACCTTTTTTAAGCTTGCTTGTTGTAAATGTAAACTTCTTGCCATTTACTTTAGCAGCCTTGAAGCCAGCACTGCCAACCTTAACTTTTACTTTAGCACCACTGACAGAAACCTTTCCAGTAACTTTCTTGGTATTTGCTTTTGCAACAATGCCAGATACTTTCATAGATTTCTTTTCTGTAACTTCTGGTTCATCAGTATCGTTTGTATCTGTATTATCTGTGTCAGTATTATCATTATCACCAGTAGCTGGTGTTGTTGGAGCTGGTGTTGATGGTGTTCCAGTAATATCACCTACCCCTGTAAACTCTGCTGTTTTGATATCTGTAAGTTTACATTTTTCACCTGATAATGAAATATAAACTTTCTTGCCAGCTTCAACAGAGAATGAAGTCTTTGATACAACACTTCCAATAGTAGTTTCTATAATAACTTTACCACCAGATATAACTGCTTGTACTTTACAGTCTGTACCAGCTTTGTTGTCTTGTACCCATGTATCACCAGGTGCATTTGACTCAAAAGCATATCCTAAACCATTCCAGGCTTCAAGTCCTGCTCCTGTATTAGCATCTGTACCTTTTGTTGTCCATGCATAGCCATCTCCACGTATAACAACATATTCATCGTAACCTGCACCATTTACTTTGGCTTCATCGCCTGTATATGCTACTACTACTGGTATGTTCCATACGTCTGCTGCATCAGCATATGTAGTATTCTTAAATGAAACTGCTACACCACTCTCTGTAACTTCTGTCCCCTCTGTATGTGCTGTCCACCAGCCTGTACAATCAAGTTCTGCTCCTGTTGCTGTATCTGGTGCTGCTGTTGCGTCTGGTGCTGTTGTTGGCGCTGTTGTTGCATCTGGTGCTGTTGTTGCTGTGCCTGGTGCTTCAGGTGTATCTGCTGGCATTTCAAAATCACTTGTGCCAACCATAAATGTACCAACCTGTGCCATTACATGTATACTTACATCATTGCCCATATTAGTATTTTTTGCTGTTAATTTACAATGTTCCTTATTATCTGTCATATCAAAATATACAATTGTAAAATCATTTCCAGAACGTGTTATGGAAACTTTATATTTATGGCCCTTTGTTATAGCAGCCATTGGTTCTGTTGCGCCCTCTACAGTACCCTCAGCCCCTGCTGTCCATATATTAATGTCTGAACCTGTTGTAATAAACTTAGTTTCATCACTTACAAGTTCAACACTAAACGCACCTTCATCAAGCCCGCCTGTATACCCAACATACAAATCAAGTGTCCCGTCACCTTTTAAGGTATAGTCTTTACTATTCTGTTTTCCGTCCCACCATTTAGTACCTGTAAGTGTTTCAGTAGCAGCTGTTTCTTCTGCTGCAGCTATGCCTGTGCCTGCTGGTATTACTGGTGCTACTGTTAATACAAGGCTTGTTGCAAGTAAAGCTGCTAGAAATTTTTTTCTCATATTTGTTATCTCCTCCTTTAAATATTAAACATTTTGTAAATTACTTTAGCTTTTATTAGATTACCATGCAATTCCATAAAAGTCAACAGAATAATTGGTTTTTACCCGGATTATTTTAACAAATTGCACAACTTTTTTTACATTAATTATTATATCTGCCAGAAATAAAAAACCTGAAAACTTCTATATTCTAAGGCTTTAACACATCTGCCAGCCATATGGCTGTACAATTCCAGTCATAAATTTCCATTTGTTACTTATGTATATATTTCTATATCCTCCAGCTAAATTTTATATTAAATATTTATAAAATAATTCTGGTTTAGTTGAACAATATTTATTTTATGTTCTTTCCTGGAACAAAAAACAAGCTGTATAGCATCAGCTATACAGCTTATTTATATGTATTACTGTAAAAATCCCAGTTTCAACATCTGATATGCTTAAATTACATAACTTAAATCATTCTCATGATTTGTAAACAGCCTTAACCTGCTTTTCATTAAGAGCTTTATTCCAGATTTTAACATCATCAAAATAGCCCTTGAATGGGATATCCCATGCATTGATACCTAAGAAGAACCTGTTGCTGTTTGTCATTGTACCATTAGCGATTGTACCATTGCCATAGAGCTTACCATTGATGTATGTCCATCCATGATATCCCTTAACATATCCGTCTTTGCCTTTCTCGCCATATTCGCAGGTATCTTTTGCATCAACTACTAATGTTACATGTACCCATTTTCCTTTGCCAATAGCTTCATTCTTTGCCCAGTTGCCATCTTTATCCTGGTAGCAGTACCAAGGGAATTCCTCATTCTTTCCACCTGACAAAGCATGTGACCAGATAAGCGGGTCACCAGCATTATCAATATCTGTCCTGTGTGTAATAGAAATCCACTTTGTATTCTTAGGGTCTGTAATTGAATTTCCTGTAAAGAATACTGCCATAAAATCACTTATTGCGCTTTCTGCTTTTACCCAGAATGAAATTGTCCATGAGCCGCTTCCAAGCTTAACGTTCTTAAGTTCTGCACCATAAGAAGATGAACGGTCTAAGTAAAGAGCTTTGCCCTTTTTACCTTTAACATATTTAAGCTTAACTTTCTTAGCATTTGCTGCTTCTGGCATTGTACCTGTTTCTGTATTGCCAGTTGTATAACCTGTAGTATCTCCTTTACGTGCAACTGCTACAACGTTCTTGTTAGCTTTGTCCATATTGAAATAATACTTTGGCTTTGGAGCTGCTGCTGCATCTGCAGTTGCTGTGTTTGCATATGAAGCACCACCAACAATAATTGCGGCTGCTAAAACACCGCTTAAAAACTTCTTAAACATAATTTAACTCCTCCTTTATGAAACGTTCATTGATTTCTAAAATATTTTAACATTTGCTGCAATGTTTGTCAATACTTTATGTGAAAAATATGTATAAATTGTGTTTTTCCTGCAAAGAATATAGTAAAAACCACCAAAATTAACAGAACCCTTATATAAGGATTAAAATTATTTCAGCTTAATATTTATACTACCTGCTATATATGTTTACTTCTTGATTTTAACTTTCACAGTTGCATATGCACTGTATTCTGTCTTTCCATTAAATGATTTAAAGCTTCTTACACTGAAATAATATGTCTTGCCTGCCTTAAGCACTTTGTCTGTGTCCTCAAATGAATAATCCCTGTCTTCTGTTTCAGCGATATACTTATAACCTTTGCCTTTCTTTGTGCTATAATATACCTCATAGCCTTTTGCTCCTGAAGCTTTGCCCCATGTAAGTTTAACAGTCTTTGTTTTCTTGCCTGAAACTTTTGCCTTTAGGTTTTTAACTTTTGCTGCCTTTGCTACAATTTTTATCTCAAGGTTTGCTGACTTTGTAACACCTCCTTCTGAATATGTAATCTGGATTGTCTGTGCACCAGCTTTTGAAGTATTTGCTTCTGATGCATTGCTTGTAAAGTCTGTAATTTCTTTTGTTGTTCCATTCGCATAAACAGCAGTAACTTTAACATTATCTGTATTAATTTTGTCACCCACATGGAACTGCTTCTTACTTATTGTAGCAGCAATTGAGCGCAAAGATGTGTCATTTTCATCAAAACCAAGATAAAATGTTGCGGCTGTTTTATCATTTCCATCCGAAAGCACCAGCTTGCCATTATATATGGACAGGTAGTTACCAGGATATGCAACACTTTCAAAAGATATGCCTTTTACATCATCAAGCCCTTTTACTGACCTGAATGTCTGCTTTGCAGATGTGTCTGCTGTGTTATCTGTATCCTGTGCAAGCAGTACATCTGTACTGTTCTGTGCTGTTAAATATAAACCAGGCTTGTTTTCTGACTGTATTGACACATATCCTGGCTTGGATGCGTCTGACTTGCCATCCATAAAAAGCCACTGTGCATCAGCTTCTTCTGTGCCATACCCTGAACCTGCTTCAAGGAAAATAGGGTAGTCACCGTCTGCATTTGAATTTCTTAATGTCTTATGTGAAAGTTTCTCACCTGAATTTGTATAAAGCTCTGATGTATTGCCAAAAAGCCCTGCTGCTGTTTCTGGTATTGCCTGTACAGTGCCATCCTCATTAAAATGTACTTCTGCAAGGTTTGCTACACGGCGGTAGCCATTACCTCCAGGCAGCGCACCATTATGGTATAAAAAGTATGTTTTGCCTTTAAAGTCAAATACACCCATATGGCTTGTATTTGATGTTGCATTTGGAGGCATAAGCTCACCACCAAACTCCCATGTACCATCTATAAGGTCATCTGTCATGGCATATGCAGACTGCTCTCTCCATTTCTGGGCATAGAACAGGTAGTATTTGCCATAGTATTTGCCATTCTCATCCTGGCGCCTGTAAATCCAAGGTGCTTCTGTAAACTCAAAAACATCTTTCTGGATTATATCTGCATCTTTAGATGATGTGCCCCATGTAATCTTGCCATCACCGTTTAAATCCTTTACCGTAAGCATGTCTTCATTCAGCTCACATACATAGTATATAGTATTGCCCCAGGCAAGATAACGGTGCTCTTCTCCGTTCTCATCTGTTTCAATCCATGCTGTAGGGTCAATATCGTTCCAGTTACTTAAATTGTTTGCTGGCAGGTGGTCTGGCTTGCCTGTGTCTGTGCCTCTTACTATAGGTTCACCTTTATCTACAAACGGGCCTGTAGGGCTGTCTGATACTGCCACGCCTATAGACTGCTTCCCTTCTGAAGTTTTATCCCATGTACAGTAATAGAAATAATACTTATCCTTATACTTAATTGTCTGTGCTGCCCATGCCTGGTCATCTGCTGTCCTCCAAGAGATATCTTTGGCTTCCATAATAGGGCCTTCATATTTCCATTCTTTTAAATCCTTTGATGAATAGCATATATAGCCTGTAATACTATAAGCATTGCCCTTTGCAACATCACGCCCTGTATAAAGATAAACAGTATCACCATCTACCATTATGGCAGGGTCTCCGCCATATATAAGGTTTCCATCTGTATCATAACCACCTATAGGGTTACTTGCAATGTTCCTCTCCAATGCAACTTCATCTTCTGCAAGTGTGCCCATGCTCTGGGCTGGGACTGAAACATCAGGGCTGCCAGTATCCTCCGCTTTGCTTCCGCTTGCATTGCATCCAAGCGATGTAACTGCAAGTCCGGCAATAAGGGCTGGCACAATAAACGTCTTTTTTCTCATAACCAATTCTCCTTTCAAAATTTTTACAACAACAATGTTCTGGCACTACATCTGATGTATTATTTTACCATATGACATATATCAGTCATATATATATAATAAAATATAGTACCAGCATTAATAAGTTTAGAAAAATCAAAAATATTTTATTGTTTGCATACCATTATAACTAATTCATAGAAAATATGCAATATTCAACAAGAATTTATATAGAATTTTTATACAATTTACCTAATTAGTTTAATTTATTTTAGATTTTTGTTTATTTTTTATTGTAAACATTGCTGGAATATGCTAATCTTTATTTAGCTACATTTGATTATTTTAAGGAGGTATAAGCACGATGAGAAAAATTTCCAAGCAATTAACTTCATGCCTGTTAGCTGCTACCCTTGCAGTTGTACCGGCATGTACACAGATGGCATCCAATGCCCCTGTTGCGGAAGCTGCTTCAGTTTCAACACTGACAACTTCCCCTGCACGTGTTTCTGTACATGACCCTTCTATTATGGAAGCTGCAGATGGCACATACTATGCATTTGGCTCACATATAGATGCTGCCAAATCCACTGACCTTGTAAACTGGACCAGGTTCACTAATGGCTACGATGCCAAAAATAATGCATTGTTTGGTGACCTTTCCAAAAACCTTGCAAAGCCTTTTAAATGGGCAGGTGAGAATGACTGTGACAGCAAAGCAAGCGGTTTCTCTGTATGGGCACCTGATGCTTTCTATAATAAGGATTATGTTAATGAAGATGGCAGCAAAGGTGCATATATGATGTATTTCTGTACAACTTCAACATATAAGCGCTCTGTTATAGCTTTTGGTGTGTCACAGAAGCCAGAAGGGCCATATACATGTGTTGATACACTTGTATACTCAGGATTTACTAAAAATGAGGCTTATGATTATGGAAGCAATATTGACACACATTATACCAATACCAACATAAGTGAACTTATTGAAAACGGCACTCTTAAAGATGGCGTTAATGATGAATGGTTCTTATCAGGGGCTACAGCATATAATACAAGCTATGCACCAAATGCCATTGACCCTACATTATTCTATGATAAAACCGGAAAACTCTGGATGACATATGGTTCATGGTCTGGTGGTATTTTTATACTCCAGATTGACCCTGCAACTGGCAAGGCAATTTATCCAGGCAAAAACTCTGTAACAGCTGACGGGCTTGTTGTAGATGAATATTTTGGCACACGTATTTCTGGCGGATATACTAAGTCTGGCGAAGCACCTTACATACTTTATGACAGTGAGTCAGATTATTATTACCTTTATGTTACTTATGAAAGCCTTAATGCGGATGGTGGTTATAATATGCGCCTCTTCCGCTCAAAGTCACCAGACGGGCCTTACCTTGATGCCGCAGGCAATAATGCAGCACTTACAGGAAGGGTTGATAATTCAGGAATTGGAATTAAGGTAATGGGCAACCACAAGTTCTCATGTTATGAAAGGGCATATAAAGCACCTGGCCACAACTCAGCATTTATTGATGAAGATGGCAAAAGATACCTTATATACCATACACGTTTTAGTGATTTTGGCGAATTCCACCAGCTGCGTGTACACCAGCAGTTCCTTAATGAAGAGGGCTGGCCTGTAACAGCAGTATTTGAAAATAAAGGTGATGAAATCTCTAAAACAGGTTATTCCATGAATGATATAGCTGGTGAATATGAATTTGTAAACCACGGTACAAAGAATGACCAGGGAAATGTTACTAATGCTACAGATATAAAACTTAATGCTGATGGTACAATTTCTGGAAGCGCAAAAGGCACATGGACAGTTAAAGACAATACATATTATATGAGCGCTGTTATAGACGGTGTTACATACAATGGTGTATTCTTTGCACAGCATGATGAATCAGAAGCATGTAATAAAGTTATGACATTTACTGCTATTGGCAATAATAACATGACTATCTGGGGTGTAAAGAAAGATTTATATAATATACCAGACACAGAGGCAGCAGCAAAGGCAATAAGCGAACTCGTTACCTCTAATATTGTGCCAGAGAAAACATTATCTGATATTATTCTTCCAGCAGAAACTTCTAATGGCGCAAAAATAACATGGTCATCAAGTTTTGAAACAGTAATTGCTAATGATGGCAAGGTAACACGCCCTTCAACAGCACAGGAAGTAACATTAACTGCTAATGTTACATATGGCAGCGCTACAGAGAAAAAGACATTTACAACAACTGTAATGCCAGCAGAAATCCTTCCTGATTATAAATATGATTTTGAAACAGTAAGCGGAACAGAAGTGGCAGACAGTGGTACAAGCGGCAAGGCAGCAACACTTAACGGCAGTGCATATGTAACTTATTCACCTCTTGCTGGCAATGTACTTGAAATCAAAAACAGCCAGGGTGAACAGGGTAAAAATTACCTTGCACTTCCATCCACAATGTTCAGCGATGTTAATACATCAGGCTTTACAGTAAGCATGTGGGTAAAAACTGGCAGTTCCACATCAGAGGACTCAGCACTTTTTGAAGCTAAATCTTCCGCTACATATGACAGCCTGCCTTCAACAGCCCTTTATGCTGGCATATTTGCAGACTTTAAGAGCCATGAAGCAACTGCAAAAGGTTCAATAGGGCTTGTACCTGAACCTGGTGAGTGGTCTTATGTAACATACACTGTAGCATCTGATGGTATTAAGGTATTTGTAAACGGAGACCCTAGAAACAATAATGATATTAATTTATCAGCAGCACTTGCAAGCAATGTTATTTCACAGATAAACGATATACGTATTGGAAGTGGCACACTTGCTTCTGATGAAGATGTTGCAGACGCAAGCTTTGATGATATCGAGTTTTACTCTGTTGCATTAGACGCTGATACAATCGCTTCTAAATACAATGCAGTTAAAGACTCACATCCTAACATAAAGCTTACTTCTTCAAGGAGCACTATTTATGCTGGTGGTGATACAGCAAATAAATCAAATATAAGTATTGAAACAGGAATAGACTACACTGTAATGTACAACTCATCTGACAGCTCTGTTGCATCTGTTGATGAAAATGGAACTGTTACTGCAAATAAGGCAGGTTCAGCCACAATTACTGCTGTTATTACAGCTAATGGTGAAACATTTGACCTTGCAAAGAAGATAACAGTAAAAAAAGCCTCACTTAAATTCTCTAAGAAGACTTCTTCAATTAAAGTAAAGAAGTCCTCAACATTTAAGGTTAAAGGCTCAGGAGTTAAAACAAGCAATGTAAAATGGACTTCTTCAAAACCATCTGTCCTTTCCATTAATTCAAAAGGAAAGGCTACTGGCAAAAAAGCAGGAACAGCTAAAATAACAGCTAAATGCGGTAAGTTTAAAGTTTCAGTAAAAGTCAAAGTAAAAAAATAGAAATATTTGTTATATATTGTAATCCCACAGGACAGAGCCCAGGCTTTGTCCTGTTTTTATTAGTGCCAGAAAAGAACCCGCTATTCTTAAATATTTTTATATTTGTATAAATTATTTTATATAATTATTTTCTTAATTATTGTTGATAATATACAAGTTATATCAGTCCCATATTTTACAGGGCTTTGCATAAACCGGCAAAACTAACAAAAAAAACTAAAATTATTTAGATTTATTTGACTATATGCCATTTTTTATATATAATGTAAATGAAGTGGATATTTACAAGCCATGATGCCTTAGTAAAGGCAAAGACGGCTTTCCAATAACCTTAAGGTTAAATATTAAGAGGAAGGAAGGTATCACTTTGTTACATATTACATCACTAGAAGAAGGACTTGAGATATTTAAAGCACTTGGTTCTGATGTCCGTATCCAGATTTTAAATATCCTGCTTGAAAACAGTAATATGAGCATGAAGGAGCTTGCATCCCGCCTTAATATTACTAACGGAGCTCTGACAGGGCATATCAAGAAACTTGAAAACTGCGGGCTTATAAGCACTTCTGCAGAATCAGTTGTACATGGCAACCAGAAAATCTGTTCTATCCATTGGGACAGGATACTGATTGACCTTGAAGAACAGTCTGCAAATGAGGATGTGTATAACTCCGAAATCAAAATTGGGCATTATACTGGTTTTGATATTGTGCCAACTTGTGGTCTTGCATCAAGCAAAGCTTTAATAGGGGAAGTGGATGATTCAAGGTATTTTGAACATCCAGACAGGTATGACGCAGATATCCTCTGGTTTTCCAAAGGGCATGTAGAATATGTTATACCTAATTTTATACCAAGGTTCCAGAAAATAACAAAGATTTCAATTACAATGGAACTTGGTTCTGAAGCACCTGGCATTAATAATGAGTGGCCATCAGATATAGAGTTTTACCTGAATGATATACGCCTTGGAAGCTGGACTTCACCTGGGGACTTCGGGGATGTAAAGGGACTTTTCACCCCAGGATGGTGGCCTGAGAACTGGAACCAGTATGGACTTCTTAAACTTCTGGTTGTCAACCGCAAAGGAACTTTTATTGACGGGTTAAAGATTTCCGATATTAGTATTAATGATTTGGAGCTTGATTACCGCAGCAACATACGCCTTAAATTTGCAGTGGACAATAATGCCAAACAAACAGGGGGGCTTACACTTTATGGGAAAGCGTTTGGCAATTACGGGCAGGATATTAATGTAGCCATTAACTATGCACCTGTATAAAGAAATGGCAGATAGTCTATACTATCTGCCATTTCTTATATGGACACCTGCCAGCTTTTGCTACGGCGCGCAGTTCTACGTAACATCCACACGCACCGCATGTACCAGCATTAAGAAGTTCACATTCCTTGCAAACTGCAAGCCTTCTTTCATACTCCTCTTCTTCCACACGGTCAGCTTTTTTAATTGCGTCCCTGTATTTTTCAAGCATTTTCTGGTCTGCCTCTGCCATATCACGCAACAGGCATCTTTTACATATATCTGCCATAAAGCATCTTTTATCCTTTATTTCTTTATACGAAGCATTGTAACACTATTAGAAGGGAGTTTTACAGAAATGTTGTCTATACTTTCTGTATAATCCTTAAAGTCCCTTTCTGTAACTTCTTCTGGAGCTTCAAATGTATTGTATGCACGTATATCAGAATTTGTAACAATCTTTGCCTCTATAACCTTATAGCCAGTTCCAGCCAGCTTAATATTCATATCCTCAGAAGCTTCCGCTGAAAGGTTGTTTAATGTAATGGTTATTATACCATCCTCATCTTTGGATACTGATTCTGTAATCTTAGGAACGTTCCATTTCTTTGTACCTGTTTCACCTGCTCCTGTAACTGCACTTTCCAGAAGTTTTGCACCCTGGTGGTAACGGTACATATGCATTACATGGTAAGTAGGTGTCTTAACCATATCTGCACCTTCCGTAAGCAGTACAGCCTGTAATACATTTACCATCTGCGCAAGTGCAGCAATCTTTACCCTGTCACAATGTTTATTAAATATATTAAGGGTTATGCCAGCAATAAGTGCGTCACGTACTGTATTCTGCTGGTAAAGGAAACCAGGATTAGTACCAGGTTCATTAGTATACCATGCACCCCATTCATCTACGCACATGCCAATTTTCTTGCCAGGGTCATATTTATCCATAATTGCACCATGCCTTGTAACAAGCTTGTCCATGCAAAGTGCTTTATAAAGTGTTTTATACCACACCTTATCACTGAAAACTGTTGCACTTCCTTTCCTCTTCCATCCTTCTGGATGCACATAATAATGAAGTGAAAGGTAATCCATAAAACCGTGGAACTTCTTTCCGTGGTCAAATGCTGTTTTTAATACGCCTTCTGTCCAGTAGTAGTCATCAACATTAGCTCCACAGCATACCTTTTTAATGGATTTATTTTTATCATAGTTTCTTACATAAGTCTGGTAACGGCGGTATTCATTAGCATAATACTCTGGTGTCATATTGCCGCCACAGCCCCAGTTTTCATTGCCAACGCCAAAGAAATCTACTGTCCACGGCTCTTTATGCCCATTAGCTGCCCTTAAATCTGCCATTGGTGAAACACCATTAAATGTCATATATTCAACCCACTCTGACATTTCCTGTACAGTACCACTTCCCAGGTTTCCATTAATATAAGTCTTACATCCAATCTGGCGGCAAAGCTCCATATACTCATGTGTCCCAAAGCTGTTATCTTCTACAACACCGCCCCAGTGTGTATTAATCATTTTCTTTCTGCCTGATTTCTCACCAATCCCGTCTTTCCAGTGGTATTCATCAGCAAAACATCCGCCTGGCCAGCGCAGTACAGGGACTTTCAGTTCTTTGAGTGCTTCAACAACATCTGTCCTCATGCCATTTTCATTAGGTATATCAGAGTTTTCACCTACATAAATCCCTTCATAAATACACCTTCCAAGATGCTCAGAAAAGTGGCCATAAACTTCTGGCTCAATTTTACCAAGCTCATTTTCTTCATTAATAAATAAGTCCGACATTTTAATTCCTCCTATCCATACTTAAAAATATGGCGGCATAGCCGCCAAAAGCAACCAGTGGAGATACTGTATTTTAACCATCTGCAATCCACTTTACTGCTTATCCACTGGTAAACAAGTCCCACGGCTATAAGAAGCGTATACTTTAAACGCTGGCTTAAATGTAGTTTAATTATCATATGAGAATACAGGCCTGTTATTCTCATCCCATTTAATCTTCATAAGCATTGCATGGCGGTTAGGGTTATAGAGAGGGTCTCCTTTTATCTCTGTTTCCTTACGTGCATGGTAAACAAGTATATCATTGCCTTCCTCATCCACTGTAAATGAATTATGCCCGGGACCATATATTTCAAGTTCATTACTTGTTCTAAGAACTGGGTATCTCTCCTTTTTCCATGAAAGCGGGTCAAGCAGGTCTGTGTTTTCATCTGCTGTAAGCATTCCCATACAATAATTTACACCTGTATCACTAGCAGAATATGTAAGATAAATCTTTCCTCCACGTTTAATTACAGCCGGGCCTTCATTTACCCAGAAACCTATACGTTCCCAGTCATAATCAGGTGTTGTAAGAAGAACCTGTACTGTTTCAAGCTGGTATCCAGATTTCATCTGGGCAATATACAAGTTAGATATCTGCGGCCCTACACTTACTTTCTCAGCCCATACATAATAATATTTTCCATTGTTTTCAAAAACTGTAGCATCGAGAGAAAATGCTTCAAATGAGAATATATCACCTTCCGCACGCTGCATCTTGCCTTTTTCCACCCATTCATCATTATATGGGTCATCCCCCTGGCACTCAAGTACATATGGACGGATATTCCATATATTTTCTTTCTCTCCTCCCGCAAAATATATATACCATTTTCCAAACAGAAAATGCATTTCAGGTGCCCAGATGTGCTCGCTCATAATACCACTGTCATGTTTTAACCATACTTTCTTTTCTTCTGCATCCGCAAGGCCTGCCAGTGTTTTGGAACGGCGCAGTGCTATACAATCATAACTTGGTATTGATGCTGTAAAATAATACCATCCGTCTTTAAAGCATACAAACGGGTCTGCCCTCTGTAAAATCCAAGGTTCATTAAACTTTAATTCCTTACTTTCTGACATAAAACTACCATCCTCTCTGCGTTTTAATTTATTCTGTTAAAAAAAGGCAAGACACAATGCCTTGCCTTTAAACTGACCAATAAAAGTTATTATATACCTGTTACCAATTGTATTATTACTGGTTTTCTTCTATCATCTTTTCATACTTTGCAATTTCATCATCTGAAAGTACACCATATCCATCAGGCCCGAAGTAGTTAATCATAGCAGTTGCATGATACCAGTTAGCCTTAGTTGTAGCTTCATCTGCAAAGTCTGCCGCTTTCTTCTTACCAGAGTCTACTGCTGGATGTATACCACCATCTTCAATCTTGTTAAAGTATTCATCACAGTAGTTCCAATATCCTGCAATACTGGTCCATCCATAAGGGATAGGTTCCATACAGCTTGCAAAATATTCTCTCCAGTGCTCTTTATGCTCATCATCCATTCCATCACAGAACATATCAATATATCCATCCCAGATTTCCTGGTTTGTAGTAATAGGTGCTGGCATTGTAACATGTTTAAGAGGAGTATTTGCTGCATCTACATTCTCTTCATTGTTGTACATTTCAATTCTTGTCTTCCAGCCATTCTGTCCAAATGCCATAAACTTAAGAAGTTCATATGCTTCACGTGGATATTCACATGATGTTGTAAGACCACCGAAATCTATAGTTGCTATTGTATGGTGAAGGTCTGTTGAAGCATCTTCTTCACTTACTGCTGGTACAACATAAGGTACAATATCAAGGTCTTTCTCTTTGTACTCTTCTTTGTTCCATGTATTCTGGAATGTCCAGAAAGCTTCTGTAAATAATGCAACATGGCCTGTATTACCACACCACTCTTCAAAGTTACCTGTCCAGTTCTCCATTTCAATAGTCTTTGTTTCTGGTGCAATATATCCACCCTGTTTTAAATCTGCAAATTCCTGTTCACCAACAGCCCAGATACTAAGGTCAAAGTCTGTACCATCAAAACCAAACTCACCCTGGATTGTCTGTGCAGCAGCAATTCCATAATATGAATCAAGCCTGTTATAGAAACCGCATCCATAATATGCCATATTATCTGGTGAATCTTTAACTGTACAATCCTTAATAAGTTTAATCATGTCACTCCATTTCCAGTTTCTGTCAGGAGCAGGCACATTAAGTTTTTTAAGTACGTTTAAGTCAATATACATTCCTGTAGGGAAAAACTTAACTGGCATACCATATCTGGCACTTGTAGCATAACACCCAAGACCACACTCATTAATTGTTGAAGCAAGTTCCTTTGTTTCAGGGTCTGAATCCCAGAACTCTGAAATATCCCTTAACAGATAGTTGCTTAATGCAAAATCAGCATCAGAATACATAATTGCATCTGGCGCTTTGTTATTAGAAACAAGTGTATTAAGAGTTTCATTATATGTTGCAACATCATTAAAAACAGCATTTACTTTAATATTTGGATAAAGTTCTTCAAATCTCTTTGCAAGATATTCAACTGTCTCTTTCTGGTCAAAGTGGAAATATGTAAGTTCAATGTCATCTTTAGTCAGGTCTGTTGCTACCTTGTACTTAATTCCATTAATCTCCTTTTCCTCTGTTTCACCAGAAACAGCCTTTGTTTCACTCTTACCCTGGCTAGTAGCAGCATCCCCGCCGCCTCCGCCGCCTTTGTCTCCACATCCTGCAAGCCCAAATACCATAGACATGGAAAGTGCTAATGCTAATAATTTTTTCCTCATACTTCTTCCTCCTTTTAGATATATTTTCTCCAAAATTCTCCCCGATATAGTAGATTATAACATATTACTAAAACTATTTCTACACTTTTTTGTAAATTATTTTACATTTTTATGGATGTTGTATCTGTATTGTTTTTTGTTTTGTATTTTATTGTTTTGTATTGTGTTCTGCTGCATTGTATTGTGCTATGCTGTGTTGTGTTGTATGGCAGCAGTTTCCTGTATTTCCTTAGGGATGCACGCTCCCGCTACGACATCGCACGCAATGGATGCATAAAGCCCCTATGTTCCTTCGGAACATTTAATACGGGGCTTAAGCACCAGCGGCTCTGTAGTGCATCCTACAGGAAATACAGGAAACATGCTGCCTAATCCACACTTCTGCAGCCTCCACTAAAACCCAGCAGACCACACCTGAGGTTTTTTATTCTGCTGGTGGTACACACAACCAATATATATAGTACACCAGTATACAACACACTGTATTTTTATTCTGCTGGTTGCACACACCCAGAAAAGTATTTTTTAGCTGGTAACTTGCGCTCTCTAAATCTTTTTCCACACCCAGCATGTTTTCTGGCAATATGGAGATTGCTGGTTTCTTCTCAAAGTGTATATTACCTGGCAATTTTTCAAATGTGTTTTTAATGGCAGCTATTTGAAACCGCTGGTGCTTAAATCTGGTCTTTTCAGATTTTATGCACCATTGCGTGCTTCATCTAAGCGCAATGTCATTTAGTTAAGAGTTTGTGCAAAAATATCTCTATAAATTACCAAAGTGTAGATTGCTGGCAAATTCCAAATGTGCTTACATGAACAAGCTGTACGAAGCCGCTGGTGCTTAAGCCCTGTCTTAAAATGTTCCGCAGGAACATTAAGGGCTTTATGCACCATTGCGTGCGAGTCCAAGCGGAAGCGTGCTTGGCTCATGTAAGACACTTTGGATTTGCCAGCACACCCAGTATATGCAATTTTTAAACATCTTTTCTTAACTTAATGACATTGTAACGTAGCTGCAGCGTACTGCCGGTAAAAACACTTTGAAATTGCCAGGTCTTACACACCTCTAAGAACCACCATGTCACTCCGCCTGAAACATATTATTCACCAGTTATACCTGTACGGTCTATACTTTCAACAAAGTATCTCTGTAATACAAAGTACATAAGCAATAATGGAAGTATACTAAGCATTGTACCAGACATATTTATGGATTCATTAATACTTGCTGCCCCGCTTACTGCCGTCTGTGCATACTTATCATAGTTTGTTGCAAAGTTCTTGAGCTGGATAATAAGTGAAGTCCAGCCTGATTTTGTAGTTATACCTGATACATACATAGATGTAAGGTAAGACTCATTCCAGTACCATACAAATGAGAAAAGTGATACTGTTATAATAGCAGGTGCTGCTGACGGAAGTGAAATCCTGTAGAATGACTTCCAGTAACCAGCACCATCTATCTGTGCAGCTTCTATAAGCACCTTTGGAACCTGCCTGAAAAACTGCCAGAATATAAGTATAAATATTGGTGCATTTATTCCCATGCCAAGGATTGCAGGAAGCACGAATGCCCATATTGTACCAAGGATACCCATATTTGAATAAAGTACATATGTAGGTATCATTGTTACCTGGCTAGGAAGTATAAATGTAAATAATATAATACCAAGTACAACTTTCTTGCCTGGAAATTCAAAACGTGCAAGCCCGTATCCAATTATAGAACATGATATAAGGTTACATAATGTTGGCAGCCCGGCAATAATTATGCTCTGTCCAAATGATTTCCAGAAATCCATACTTTTTGCTGCCTGCTTGTAGTTATCAAGATTGAAGGAGCTTGGTATCCAGTTAATAGATGAATCAAGCAAATCATCAAGTGTCATAAAGCTGCTGCTTAACATATGAAGTATAGGGTAAATATATATAAAACCTATACAGATTAAAAGGGCATAAATTACAAATACCTTCAGAAATCCTTCCCTGTCCTTAGAGCCAAGCATAAACTTACGGAATTTATCCTTTGTTATCTGCTTTTTATCTTTAATAAGGACTTCACCTGAAGGAGTTACTATCTGTTCTGCACTAGCTTTATCCCCTGCCTGCTTTTGCATTCTTTTTAGCATTTCTTGCGCTCCTCCTTTCTATCTGTTTAAGCTGGCGCTGCTCTTTCTTATGGGCTTTCTTCGCCTTCTTAACCTGTTTCTCATATACATCTTTCCTAGACATAAACAGTCCAGCGAACAAACCTACCATAATAAGTACAACTATGGAATACATCCATGCCATTGCGGAAGCGTAACCATAACCTTTTTCTTGTGTACCTGAAAACATTGAGTCCTGTATAAGCCCTATAATTGAGTTCTGCTCATTATTAGATATAAATACAATTGTATATACAATATTAAGCAAAATCATAGGTTTGATATTTGGAAGTGTAATCTTCCAGAAACACTCCCAGCCTGAACCACCATCAATCTTAGCTGCTTCATACATTGACCTGTCAATTTTCTGTAACGCTGAGATAAATATCAGTATCTGTACACCTGAATACCAGAGTATTGTAACCATATTCTCAAAAAGGTCTGATATAGGGTCAGCCAGCGCTCCTGGCAATGATGACTCCAGTATAGCGGTAATTGCCTGTGTATCAATAGATGTAAGGCTTCCTGCACCTTCCTGGTTAAGCATTCCAAGTATAGGCCCGCTGACTATAATAACAGGAAGGAAGAATATAAGCCTGAAAAATCCTTTGCCTTTTACATTCTGGTTAAGCATTATTGCTATAATCAGTGCAAATACTACTATTATTGGTACTGAAATAATTGTTGAAACGAGATAACTAATCATTTCAGTTGTAAAATCGGTCTGTGAAAACAATATTTCAGTAAAGTTGCCATAGCCCACATACCTGAACCTCATCCCAAGAGGTGTCATACGCATGTTATGTAATGCATACCTGAAAGATGTTACAAGCGGATATGCAAGGAACACAAGTGCACCAATAATCCAAGGTGTTATAAATAACAGTCCGACTATTGCATCCCTTTTGGCAAGGCTTCCCTCTTTAAGTTTCCTCTTGTTCTTTTTGGTCATTTTATCTTCTTTGCCTGGATTTTTTTTACTCATTTGGTTCACCTGCCTTATAGGACATAGCATTTACTGTTACATTGCCAACAGTCTGTGCCTCCTCTGAATAATTCACATACACCTTTGCACCATTATCATATGTTACAACTGTAACACCATTGTCAAGCTTCTCATTATCTATAATAAGTGCATCAGCAGTTACTTCATTTATCTTTCTAAGTTCTTTATCATATTGTGCTATTGTATCTTTATATGTGTCATACTCTGTACTAAACAGGTTTGATGAATTTGTATAAAGCAGTTTTGATGAATTCTCATATGTAAGATAGAATGAAGGGTAAACACCTGCTTCTACCATCTGGAGGAAAAATTCCTGTTTGTTTGCTTCAAAGTTTACATAATCAGAATACATTGGAATAATTCCCTTAAGCACCATTGACATAAAAGGCACTTCCTGGTCTACATACATATAATCTGATGAACCAAGCGGCATATCAAGGAACGCATCTGTGTTTTTCCAGAGATATGAAACTGGCTCTTCAAGTACCAGGTTTGTCTTGTCAGCAACTGTTTTAAGCAGTTTTGCGTATTTATCCTGTGTATCAAGCTTAGAATAATACCTGCTCTTATAGCTGTAGGAATATAAAGTATTGCTTATTCCCCCTACTGCAAGGTTTGAAACGCCATCCTTTGTATATGAAGATACAAACTTTTCTAAGTCCGATGTGGTTTTATTAGGTGTAAGATAATAGAATGTCTTATATACTTCTGCCCATTCCCACTCTTTAAATGTCCTTTTGTTAATCTGTTTAATCATATCAAAGGTCATCCTGCTTGTGTCAGGATTAAGACGCAAAGCATCATTATACAGGTATACATGGTAATTATATCCATCTGCTTCCTTAATTAAATCTGTCAGCTTGGATGTACCACCAATATGGCTGTCAGCTTTATACTTTGTTATAGGTACGTTGTAAAGCCCGCCTTTCTGCCATCCTTTATAAACTGATAACAGGCTCTGTACACCCTTGCCTTTAAGCTCGCCATACATTTTCTCAATATTTTCTACAGTAGTAACTGTTACTGCACGTGTGCCAAAGAGGAATTCCTCCCTGTCAGTACCAAGGAAGTCAACCCTTGTGTTATATGAAGAGTCTTTCTTAGTGATTGCACCAGTGTCCAGCAGGTAATTACGGTATCTTACTGCCATTGCTGAATAGTCTGCATCTTCACCTGAAAGCAGCATATAACGCACTTTCATATTAAGGTGTGTCCTGTCTTCTTCTGTCCTCTCTATATTTCTTCCTGACTCAGAATTATTAAGAGGCTGGTTGAATACATCACGGAGCAGGAACTTTGCAAAGCAGCGGTTGTAGTTTACCATAACACCATTTGGGTGTGCTTCTATACTTGCACGCTGGTACCCGTCTTCAACAACTGCAATATAACCAGACTGTTCATCTGTGTGCGCCATTCCAAATACTGGCGCAAGTACCTTGTTGGCATCCCTTGACATATCATATTCATCCCACAGGTATTCTTTTGTTGAAGCATCCCTGAAACCTGCATCTGAACCATAAATCATTTGTGAATAACCTGTTACATAACGTCCCTCTTTATTATCAAGGTTTATTAATGCACCATTGCCATCTGGGATAAGCATATACCCTTCCCTGTCATCAAGGAAAGAATATCCCATAAACGGGAACACACTTACTGTTCCTATATATGTACCTTCCTTTTCCTCAACAATATAGTCATCTGGTATATTTACAACAAGGTCATCACCCTCAAGTGTTATATCAACTGTAAGCCCGAACTTATAATCAGTATAATAAATAGTTGCAGATAAACCATTACTAATCTTTTTATACTGTATTGTATTAGGTGTGTTAAAAAGGTCAACCTGGTATGTACTGTTTGTTCCAACAATTGCTGTAATAACAATACCAGATTTCATATAGTAATTCCATGTAGCATTACTATTACCATCATCCTTTTCATCACTTAATGTAGACTCTATAAACTTGCCTGTTTCTTTATTTTCAAGCATTATTGACAGCCTTGGTTTATAAAAATACATTTTATATGTATCATTCTCTGTTATAAACTCATAATCCTTAATAGTAATCCAGTCTTTTTTGTCTACCTTGCCAAGAGCGCCTTTCTGTACTACCTCACCATCTTCTTTAATGGTGTTGCCATCGCCTTCCTGGCCAGCTGCCCCGCTTTCGCCGCCTTCCTCTGCTCCTTCTGCTGTTTCTCCAGTATCTTCCGTTCCTGTTTCTGTACCAGCCTCAGTGCCGGTTTCCGTACCAGCTTCAGTGGAATGTGAAATACTTGGAACAGCAGATGCTGCAAGGGTCATGGCAGTAACTAATGCTATTGTTTTTCTTAATTTCCTAATTGCCAAGACGATACACCACCTCTCCAATGATTGCACTGATAAACTCAAATACCTGAGCCCAGAGTACATATATAATAAATATCAGCAATGCCACAATTAATATTGTAAATATTGAAAGGCATATAATTTTAAATGTTTCCTGTGCCGTATAGTTATTTACACCTTGTATGGCAAGTATCATAAGCACGATAACCCAGCCATACATTACCACCTGTACAAGTGTAATAAGGAATGCTTCATTATTAGTAACTACATGTGAAAGCACAAATGATACAGGAGTAAGCAATACATAAGGCATAAGGCTGTAACAGAAATATGTATAAATCTTCTTAACAGTTCCTTCACCTTCATTAATTGTACATACAAGGTAATTACACAATGTAACGCCCACAATTACTACAATTATTGTTCCTATATCAGATACAAGTTCATATCTTCCTTCCCTTATAGTCTTCTGGAGGAAGCCGCATAAATATTTATTAATAACATACTCAGCAATAAATACTACAAGTATTATTGATGGTGCAGAGAATGAAGCCCTTCCTTCCCTCGCTATACCATATGAACCATCTGACGGATGCCTCATAAAATACTTTGCATACATTACATTAGAGAAAAGCTTATTATTATAGAAACCTTTCCAGATTTCCCTTGGCTTGTTAAATATCCCTTTCTTCTTATCAAAATATTTTAATACTTTAATTAATATGTATAATAAAATTATTGATATAATAAGGGTAACTATATTTTTCTTAAGCCAGTTATTCCTTATTTCCCAGAATGCATCAGAATACCCTGAATAATCTTTGGCAAGCTTTGCATAATCTGTAGCAAGGTCATAATTCTCTTCCTGGAACAATGCACGGCCCATAGCCTTGTTAGCATAGTCAAACATGCTGTTCATTTTCAGTACCTGCTCTAAAGGCTCTTTACTCTCTGTATAACGTCCCTTTGAATAAAGATATAATGCATTATGCAGCAGGCTTGTAAATTCTGAAGGCCTGTATACCTGTATCTGGTTCTTTTCAGAATCAAGCAGGTAAATATTGTCATGTGTATCAATCTTTATACTTGTAACCTGTGTTGAAAGACCTACACGCTGTGAACCATCATCCTTTGCGCCAAATACAAACAGAAGTTCACCCTGTTTATTATATTCATATATATATCCCTTTGTTGAAGCGACATATACGTTATCATGGTTTCCTACTGCAACTGCTCCTGGTGACTCATCATATGCATCACAGTCTGTTATAAGGTTCTTACCTGCAATATTAAGCCTTCTTAATGAATTATACTCTTCACCACGTGTAACTGTGTAAATAAGGCCTTTTTCATCAATTGCAAGGTTATCAGGTGTAGAAGGTATATTACTTACCATCTTGGCACGCTGTGCCTCTGTAGCTATTGCACGGCGCAGCACAAGCATAGGGTCTGCCGAAGCTGCATTAGCCCCGAAATAACCAAGGAATGTGCCTCCTTCATCAGGTGATATTTCTACAATACCGTTTGTGTTAGAAGAACAGATTATATACATAATCCCGGCATCATTTACAACAAGTTTACTAGGTTTATACTCAATCTTATCACCATAAAGCGGACTCTCTGGCTTGCCATATTCGTTTATTTTATTTCCCTCTTCATCAAACTCATATACTGCCATCCCCTCAGAGTCTGCTACGTATACATGTTTATCCTCTGTTACAAACACACCTCTTGGAGTATTAAGAATACCTTCGCCAATTATTTTAACTAATTCACCGGCTTCATTACCAACTACAATTCTGCTGTTTCCAGTATCTGCCACATAGATTTCCCCGTCATCTGTTATAAACAAATCATTCGGGCTGTTTAAGAACTCTTCACCAAACTTAATAATGGTTTCATTTGGCAGATAAGCTGTCTGTGTCTCCAAAACCCTGCCCCAGCCGTCCATTGTATATGTACGGTATGGGGTTTCTGCTGAAACTGGCACAGCGGCAATTCCGGAAGTAAAAAACACTACAGCTAAAAACATAGTCATAAGCCTTAATAACTTTTTACTTATTTTCATGTCTGCTTCCTTCTCCTCTTTGCAAGTGTTTACTTGATACCTGAATGTGCCATGGTGTTCATGACATTATTCTGTAAAATGACAAACAACACAAGGTTTGGTACAAACATAATCAGCGATGCTGCTGCTGCCATACCCTGGCCAGAAACAGTGTTGTTAGCATTTACCAACGAGTTCATATAGAATGTCAATGTCTTCATGCTGTCATCATTAATATAGTAGTTTGACGTTTCTACATTGGTCCATACCTGCTGGAATATCAAAATTGATGCTGTCGCAATAGCCGGTTTAATCATCGGTACAATAATCTTCCTGTATACCGTAAAGTCCGTAGCCCCGTCTATATACGCCGCCTCTATCAAGGCATCTGGTACCTGTTCAACGAACTGTTTTACAAGGAACAGTGCAACCGGATATGCTACCAGAGGAAATATATGTGCCCAGAATGTATCAATCAGCCCGAAGTTACATATTACAAGGTATCTTGGAATAAGTACGGCAGTTGCCACAAACATAAGAGCGCCCTGGTTAATTGACATCATCAGGTTACGTCCTTTAAATTTAAGTTTTGCAAGTGCAAACGCTGCAAATGTTGTAAATATAAGTGAAAATCCCACTGTAAGCGCTGTAACTATTATACTGTTAAATACATAACGGCTAAGTGGTACACCTGATGTACGGCTGAATTTAATCAGCTTTGTAAAGTTTTCCATTGAAGGTGACCTTACAAAGAATGTTGGTGGGAACGCGAATAATTCGTCCATTGGTTTAAATGCATGGTTTGCAATAAATATAATAGGCATCGCCATAAAGATTACCAGTGGAAGTAAAATCAGGATAATCTTTATATGCCCCCTCTCAAACTTCTGGGGGTTAATTCTCTTTCCTTTATAAGCCATCTGCTACTTCCCTCCTTTATTAGTCTTTTTCTGCCAGAAGAGCATTAGCTCCCTTGGAGAATATCTGTACAATCAGCAGCAGCACAACTGAAACAGCAGCTGCATATCCCATTTCATATCTTAAGAAACCGTAGTCCTCGATATGGTTAACAATAAGCTGTGCAGCATACCCTGGCGACGGGTTTCCTGTAAGCTGTGTTGAAATAAGACCATTCTGGAACGCACCAACAACCGCCATAACCGCAGCAAAGAGCATCTGTGGCTTCATCTGTGGCACTGTTATGTAAATCATTTCCTGGAAACGGTTCTTAATCCCGTCAATTGCTGCTGCCTCATAAAGCTCTTCATCTGAGTTAAGGATACCTGCTATCATAGACAGGAAACCAATACCCATTGAAGACCAGAGACCAATAATAATTACGATTGGCAGCAGATACCTTACATCAACAAGCCATATTATAGGTTCATTGATTAAGCCCAGGCTTATAAGCCAGCTATTCAGAAGACCTGTCTGGTCTCCTGAGAAAATAACCTTCCATAATACTGTCATAGCAACACCAACTGTCATACTTGGTGAATATAAAATAAGTGCAAATATTGTCCTTGGGCCTTTTGTAAGGTTACAAAGCGCCCATGCAAGCACGAAAGAAAGTATGTATCCGCCAATACCTACAACAACCGCATACACTACAGTATTAGGCAGTACAAACTGCATAAATACTTCATCACTTGTTATAAGTGTTATATAGTTCAGAAAGCCTACAAATGATGGAAACTGGATTGCGTTAAAGTTTGTAAATGACAGTATAACTGCCAGAATAACAGGCACCAGGATAAATATTAAAAATACTATTGCATATGGCGCCATAAAGATATATCCATTCCAGTTGGAATTCTCACGCTTCCTGATATTGCTTTTTTGCTTTTTTTCATTATTTGCCATGTTTTTCTCATCCCTCCGTTTTAGCTGGACGGCAAATTTTCGTCCGTCACCTTCCTAATAACCTTTTTACCGTCTCCAGCGTAGGAATTTTATAGTCCTTTATTACAGAACCATTACTGTCATTATAACCAAATTCCTCCAGCTTTCTGTCAAACTCATGGTTTATTGATTTAACAGCCTTGTCAATACGCGTCCTCGCATCCTGGGCATTAACTGCTATATCATTAAATGTATTGCTCATTTCACGTTCAAGCAGGTATGTTCCTGGAACCCTTGGCACATCTACAACGTTCTTGGCTGTCTCAGCTATAACATTTTTAGCATTTGTTTCCAGAGGGAGCTGCTGGAATGCTTTCATGTTAGCTGTAGGCCAGATGTATTCACTACCATATGATATCTGTATTGTCTGTCCGAACATAGCCTGTGTTTCTGCTGATGACCACCATTTAACAAATTCCCATGCTTTCTTCTGTCTCTCGTCATCACTCTTAAATATAACGCTTGCTTCTGCACACCCACATACAGAACGGTCAATGCTTCCGTCTTCCTGTGTAGTACCTGGTGCAAGTGCAATATCCCATGAACTTGCAAGTTCAGGTGCTGCATTAGTAAGCATGTTATATGTAGCATAATCAGCAATTCCAAGAGGCATATCACCATTCCTGAAATGCTGGTAGAAGTTATCAATATTTACAGGCAGGTTGTATATTGTAAAGAGGTCAGTAAGTGTTGTGAAACCATTAACTGTAGCCTCCCCGCCAAGTGCTGTACCCTCTGCTGCTGTTGGGTAATACAGCGAACCACCCTGCTGTACAATAAGAGGAGTAGTTCCATGGAAGTTCCTCATAAGTATCATGCCGGCTGTAGGGTAATAGAAGTTAAGACCTCTCATCTGAAGGTCAGGGAGAATGTCTATTACCTCTTCCATCGTCTGTGGAACTTCAATTCCAAGCTTCTCCATAATATCTGAGCGGTAGAACATTACCCAGAAGTTCATTGTCTCAGGCATTGAATAAATGCCATTGTCAATACATCCTGTCATAAAGAAACCTGGCTCATAGTCTTTTGCTGCCTCTTTAAAATCATCAAATTCCATCATATCAACAAGCGCACCCCTTATAGCAAGCTCATAAGGCACTGTATAGTTAATACCTGTTGCAACATCTGGTGTGCTGCCCGATGAATTTGAAAGAACAAGTTTATACTGGTCAGGCATAATACTTATATCAACCTCAATGCCAGTTTCAGGTGTAAAGTATTCGTCAATCATCTTCTGCATAATCTGCACATACTGGTTTGAACGGTTTACCCATACCTGTATATGGTCTTTATTAGTATTCTTTGTTGAATATGCCTGCTCTGTAAATGAAGCCACAAACCTCTGTATATTCATCCATGCCGACTTAAATATACCTGGTTTCTTAGGAAGTTCTGCACCTTCCTGGTATATCCACAAACGGTCAATTGCAAGGTCGTTTGTAATCAGGTTGTCAACTGCTGTTGCAAGGAAGTGTGTTACAGAACTCTGGCTTGTCGTAAGCTCTGCTATACGGTATGGAATTTCATCCGGGCTGTCTGCAAGGCTTTTAAGCTGCTCTGCTGCAATAAGCAGTGATGACATAACAGCAACACCTTTGTCACTGTCACTCCACTGTACAGCACTCTTCTCTAACTCTACAAGCCTGTCATAATAACCATAAAGAGTATCTTCAATACCAGGTATATACCTTGTAAGCTTTAAATCCCTGTACTTATCAGCATTATTACCTGCAACCTTTGTAATCTCAAGTGCAAGGTCGTTTACTTCTGACATAATAACATCGATTTCTTCCATTATGTAACAAATAGGCGCCATGCTTATTGTAAATGAAATTGTATGGCTTCCTTTTTCAAGATTTACGCTCAGCTTATTACCTTCGCTGTCTTCAAGTGTGGTAGTTTTGTACTTTGTTGAGTAAGCCATGCCATATGAACGGAATGCTTCATTTGGAACTTTGCCATCTACTTCAACATCCAAAAATACTGGGAAGTCTGTCTTTTCAGACTGGCGGTAATTAAGCGCAATATAATAGTTGCCTGCTTCCGGTGCATCAAATGTATATGTCACTTTCTGTCCTGCTGAATTAAATGAGTCGGAATCAAGCGTATTTAATACTGTATCTTTTACCTCATAAGGGCTTAAGCTGGTGTCATATTCTGCTACAGCATGTATTGCTGAGTCATTTGTAAAGCTGTATTTCTCGCCTTCAATTTCAGCAATATAGCTGCCCTCAGCTTTTTCTGGACCATTATAGGCTGCATCCTTTGCTGGTGCATCAAGGGTAATCCCGCCTATAAGTGCATTTCCCTCTTTAATGTAAAACTCTAAAATATGTTTTCCCTTCTTAAGTTCCAGCTTAAGAGGTTCTGAATGGCGGTAACTTGAATCCTTGATATATTTTTGTTCCCACTGGATAACCTTCTCAGGGACTGTTACAGTTTCATTATCATAACGGTCATATGAAGGTTCATCACTAAGCTTCCATGTAGTATCAAATTCAAGGTTTCTGCTTTCATAGAAAGGATACTCGCCATCAACAGACATGCTTGCCTTGACGGGAAGTATAGACTCATCATATGAAAGATAATCAAGTTTCGCACAGTAAAGCCCGTCTTGTGGTACATCAATTTCAAGCTGTATTTTATTACCTGCTGAAACTTTCAGTACCTTGCTGCCTCCACTGTAACCTTGTGTGTCTTCAGACAACTTGGACTTGAAGTCCTCTGGTGTGCTGTCTCCAGCAGGAAATACAAGAGCATCACCGGTATAATCCTGTAATGTATACTTTGCGCTCATTACAGAATAAACTGTACCTATACGTTCACTTGAATATTCCCCAGACACACTGGCGCTTATGCCTGCTTTAGCATCCTTTGCGGTGTCATCACTTCCACCAGTATCCGGTGTCTCTGATGTAGCACTGGCTTTATAGCCTATGCTGGCCGCTGTAAGGGCTGCAAGCATTCCAAGCAGTACTGTCTTCTTAACATTACTTTTAATTTTCTTGTGCCGCATAACATCCTCCTTTAAGACTTAAATTTTTTCTCCCTTTTATGTTTTTATAAAATACTTTAGCTTATTTAATATTACTATTATAATCACCAAAAGTCAATACCAGGCTCTATATTTTATTGTGGTATTCTATTGTATTTATGCTCTTTTTTTACATTTTTTCATGAAAATATATACATTTTATACAAAACCACTAGTTTAACCTTATGGCACTATGCACAAAACAGAACTCTGTTCTTTATTAATATTAACAGTAACAAATAACCAAAATACACACATAAACCTAAAACAAATCCCGGAAAATGGCAGAAAAAAGGCAGGAACATAACATTTCCGCCTATGTTCCTGCCAATATACCCTGTTTTCCTGGTTACTTCTTTAATTTGTATATCTTTCTTGCTATATATGCCAATGAAGTTATTACAGTTAGTACTATTGCATATTTTAGTATCGAATCAAACTTTACATGCCAGACATTTAAAAGTATAAGCGAAAATAACAGTAAAACTGCCATCCAGTACAAAAACGCCAGTCCTGTAACTACCACCCATGTTAATACACTTTTAGCCACATCTATTGCATGTTCTTTTATTACTTTTATATCATCTTTCTTTATACTGTCCAATATACACACCTCATCTGCCTGTTAATATTTTACACCCCATATACTTTCGTTGCCGCCAACTGCTGAAAATGTCATTACAGGTGTACCTGCTTCATCATTCATCTTACATAATACACCTTTATAATCAGTTTTGCCATATGAAATATTTACATAATAGCTGCCTTCTTTAAATTCCCATGTACCTGTAATCCTGTCGCCATAAACATTGCCCTTTTCTGTAAGTATCAGTTTAAACGGCTCTGCAATTGTGCCATCTATCATTATTCCCTGGTTAACTACATAATACTCACCTGCCACTTCTTCCTTGCTATAACCTGTTTCTGAAACAGCCTCACCATCTGTTGCATAAGGAAGCATACATGGCCATCCATCTTCATTAAGTACATACTGGTGTACACGTGGCTCATGGAATTCAGTACCATTGTCAAAACGTGTATGGTTTACTATGTATTTCCTGCCATCATCATCTATAAACGCTGAATTATGCCCTGTTGCCATATATGCCATTTCAAGGCTTGGCATCATATAATTGCCAGAAAGCTTAAGCCCGAAGTATGAATGGTTTCCATTACCAAGTTCTGGTTTCTTGCCATTCATATCCACATATTCACCATCAACTTTATCTGAACGGAACACCCTTATCTGGTATCCCCCTGTCCTTGTAAGGCCGCCATATGATACAAACAGGTAATAATACTTTGTTTCTTCATCATATAAAATGTAAGGTGCTTCTATTGACGCATGCCCGCCGCCTAAAAGACGTTTACCAAAATATGCATCTACATCATTATCAGGGTCGGCTTCAGGATGTATTACCTTTCCTGTTTCCTCATCTAATTCAAGCAAAAAGATACCACCTGAGAATGAACCATATACCATCCAGAACCTTCCATCTGTATCATGGAATATCGTAGGGTCAATTGCATTTGGCCAGTTCATAAAATCATATTCGTCATTGTCTGTTATGTAATGTTCTTTTGCATATTCTTCTGTAACATAATCAAGCACATCTGTATCTTTTAATGTTTCACTGTTAAATCCTGAACATATCAGGCTGCCCTGCCAGTCAAATTTACCTTCAGGGTCTTTTGATGTTGCATAACATAAGTTTGAAGCATTAAATGTTGATGAGGTACATAAATACATGTAATAAAGCCCCTGCTCTTCATTATATATAATATCGGGCGCCCATACACGTGTACTCCCATCTTCTGAAGGAATTGCCGAAAACAAATTCCCTGCATAGTCAAATACATGTTCCTTCATCATCATATCCCCGTAAACCGGGTTTGTTGCCCCATATCCGTCTGCAACACTTGTCCATGTCTTTAAATCCTTTGATTTGGCTGCTGTCATATGTGAGCCATAAATATAATACTCATCTTTTATCTTAATAATAGATGGGTCATGTACACTCACACCTGCATTAATTTTGCCTGTTTCAATACCATCAAGGTTTACAGTAAAATCTGCATTAGCATACTCCTCCTCAACTTCTGGTGTTTCCTTCTGCCCAGCACTCTCCTGTACTGTACCTGCTGGTTTAGCTGCTGGCTTTTCACCTGCAAATTCTGCCACAAGTGCAACTGCACCACCTGCCAGTACACCAGCTAAAGCGCCTAAAGCTAATTTTTTGTAATCTGCCATATCTTCTCCTCCTTGTTGCGTGGTAAAACCACTATTTTTTCTCCTTAATCCACTATATCAGAAAGCGGATGTTTAGGCAATATAAATAATATAGGTATACACGTCCGTTTCATAAATTCCTGTACAATAAACTATATGCAGGATAGTTTACAGTTATCTTTTGTTAGTGTAATTTGGAGGACGGACGGTTTACAGCGCCAGAGCCACAATATTCCGTACAGAATAACTTGTAATCAACCCTCTTTTCTGTCCAGAAAACCCCTGAAATTCTTTTCAACCTGCTTCCTTGGAAGCATAACCTGATGTCCGCAGCCATTACATTTAAGCCGGATGTCCATACCTGTCCTCATAATTTCCCATGAATTATTTCCGCATGGATGCTGTTTTTTCATTTTAATTACATCTCCCGTTTTTAAATCCATAACAATACCCCTTTCCTGAACTTAATGCTTAATTTTTTGTTACAATAAGCTTTTTTACTTGCAATGCCACATATATTGGTGTATTATAACATATATAACGTAGTTTTCAAAACTACATGTCATTTTATTCCATCCTACATAATGCATATATGGCTAATAATTTTTTATCAAGTATCATATCATATACATATAGATACAGAAAGAACAATTTTTGTTAAAAATTACAATTAAAACTAATTTTATAAGGAGGAAAACATATGGAAGCCATTTCAAAAACAGGACATAATACACCAGACAAACCAATAAACTTGAAAAAAACTATATTTAACAGTTCTGACGGAACTATATCTGTTACCAGCCAGAATAGTACAAACACTGGAACAGCAATACAGGAGCAGGCAGGCAGAAGTTTTCTTAAAGACCCAGGAAGTGCACTGACACACCTTATTGGTGTACTGCTATCTGTTACCGGTTCTGTGCCATTAATATATAAAGCAGCAGGAAATGGTACTTCACTGCCAGTTATTGCATCAGTTGTATTTATTATAAGCATGGCACTTTTATATCTTGCAAGTACTTTATACCATAGTATTAATGCCTCTGAAAAAATAACATGCATATTACAGAAATTTGACCATATAATGATTTATTTCCTTATTGCAGGGACTTATACACCTATATGCCTGCTAGCACTTCCCAAATCATCAGGAATCCCTCTGCTTGCACTTATATGGGGCCTTACAGTATGTGGTTTTATACTAACTTTATTCTGGATTAATTCACCAAAATGGCTTAATTCAACTATATATATTTTAATGGGCTGGCTTTGTATATTCGCATTTAAACCACTCTTTACCGCAATATCCCAGGCAGCATTTGCATGGCTGTTTGCAGGAGGCATTATTTATACAATAGGAGGTGTTATTTATGCACTTAAACTTCCTGTATTTAATAAACTCCATAAAAATTTTGGTTCACATGAAATTTTCCATCTGTTTGTGCTTGGCGGGAGTATATGCCATTATTATATGATATACACTTTTTTACTTTAAAAATATATGTTACTAAAATAAAACGGGCTGGCTTCTGCCATTGCCCGCTTATTTTTTCTTCTTTAAGCAAATTACTTCATTTCTACGCTTTCTATTTCATTAACCCAGCTATAATATGCAGTTAAATCTTTTGCCATTGTATCTGTATCTATCCTTGATGAACTGTACAATAAAGCTTCCTGCTGCTCAATAACCGGGACTTCTACAGCCATCCCAAGTATACTGTTATAACAGCGTTTATACCTTTGTTTCCTGAATTTATCTTTTACAGTCCTGTCTGCCAGTTTTGCCAGCTTTGCAAATCCCTTGTTTGTAATGCCAAAAAGGCTGTCCTTGTCTGCATATCTTTTATATAGGCTAATGCCTGTATTTGTATTACACCTTCCTGCCCACATCTGCAATTTACCGTTTGTAATTCTTTTTTCAACCTCTTCCTCACCACTTGCTGGTATAATATCCAGTTCCATCCCTATATCCTGGAACATCCCTGCTGCCTGTGATACAAGCTGGTATAACGGGTTAGTTTCTCCTCCTGCTACAATTATAGAATACTCCAGGGCAGCACCAGCAGGTGCACTGCTTACAGACATGCCATTTATGGTATAACCTGCCGCCTCAAGATACGAAAGCACTGCTGCCTTTACATCTTCATACCTTTTTTCTGCATCATCTTCTTCATTATATATTGCACCACCATTTATACCTCTGTTATATGCCTGCTTATAATCCTCATCTCCCTTACCTGCACAAAGCCAGGAGGCAGAAGAACATGGATATTGTATTATGCACAGCCCGTCTTTATAATAATCATATAAATTATCCCTAAATGCACTAAATGCAACAGCAAACGCCTTGCGCAGGTTTTTTGACTGCCTGCTGCCTGGCTCTTTCCCTGTTTTAACATTTTGTGCGTTAATTCCAATATACTGGTAAACACCCGTTGGTACAAAGTTTGTTGTAATTTTATTTCCAGTTATTTCACCATTAGAATTGGCATATGCTACCCATGATATATCCTCACCATCAAGTACAGTATTAATAACATCAACCGTTCCTTCTGTCATTTCAAGTGCTTCTGCATTACGGTTAAGCACAGACCCGTCCCCATTATTTTCTTCTGTTACACCATCGCCAGAAGCCGCTGTTCCCTGGCTGCCAGCCGTTTCCCTGTCAATTTTTGACTGTGCCGCTTTTAAAATACCACCCATTTCTTTAAGCTGTACATATGCTATTTTAGGGCATCCTTTATAATATATTTCATTGGATGCATAATAGGCTATTTTTTCTTCATATTTTACAAACCTGTAAGGTCCTGCCCCTGCTGGTGATGTTTTATTAGCACATATTCCAGAAATATCACCCTTTTTAAATCCAAACCTTTTTTTACTATAATTATACTTTGCAACATCCCCATAGTAATGCAACGGGCAGACTGGTATCTTAAGCGCCTCTGCCATAGAAACATTAAAACCATCTGTTATAATGCTCATTTTATAGTTGCCTAGACGCTTTATGCCAGAAATATTTTTTACTTTTTTATTATTCTGGTATCTTAAAAGCCCTTTTATATTCTGGTTTCCAAGATTATAACTTCCCTTATAATCCTTGTCACACAAAACATACATAGTAAAAATCACATCATCAATTGTAACTGGCTCACCATCACTAAACCTTAAGTCATCACGCAACAATATAGTATATAATGTTTCATCCTTCTTTTTGTTATATTTTACCTCTATATCAGCTGGCCCGTAATAAGTATAACTGTTGCCATTATACGTTTTAACTTCACCATCAATCCCTTTATAGATAATTTGCCCCTGCCTGTCACATGACACAAGATATAACTGTGTCAAGTCAACCGCCTGCTTATCATCCATGCTTTTTGCAGCAAATGGGTTAAACTTTTTACTTAATTTGTCACAGCCTATAACCAGAGGCTTGTCAGACTGTCCCTCACCCTTACCTTGTGCATCTATATTACCATTATCAACAACGGCAGTCGCCTGCGGCTTTGGCTTAGGTTTTTTCTCCTGTTTTCTGGAACATCCTGCTGCACACACTATTACAAGCAATAAAACTACAGCCGTTGCAAATCTTTTAAAGATTACTCTCATATTAATCCCCCATGCCGTATCTGCCGGCTCAAATAATATAGCTGGGCAAGCCCGCTTTAGAAAAACACTCCAGTTTGCATTTTCCTATGTAAAATTACAACAAAAACTGGACATTACAATAGTATATTTATATATCCAGGAAACCAAACGGGTTTTCCGGACTGCTTTTTAAGAACTGCATAAGCATGTATGCTGCCCTTATCGTTACAAGCCCCTCTGAAAGTATTTCTTTCACCTTTTCTTTATCTGCAATTATAACTTCTATATCTTCTGTTGCTTCATTACCTTCAGTTGAAGGTGTACCTGATGCATAACCATAAACTGTAATGTCACATTCATCTGCCATACCCTGGCTTTGTATAAATGGTCTTTTCAGGCAGTCCGGATAATCTGTAAATGGCTCAAAATCCATTCCCGTTTCTTCTTTAATCTCCCTTACCGCTGTCTGCCATGCTGTTTCCCCCTTGTCAATAAGTCCTGCTGGCAGTTCATACACATAATTATTCACTGGATACCTGTATTGCCTGACAAGCAGTATTTTAGAAGGGTCTTCTTTAAGTACAGCATAAAAAACTGCCCCCTCTGCCCAAAGCCTGCCAGTCTGGCACATAAGTTCCCCTTCTTCCCTCCTTGTAGCAAAATAATATGAAAAACTGTTGCCATCTGCATCTACTGCCTGCGCTTCATACATATTTAAAAATTTATTATCTGTCTGCTTTATCCAGCCCTTTACATGCTCACGTTCTTTCATACAATTCCCCTTTCAATATACCCCATTAAACCACTGTTGCCTTAATGGACTATTATATCTGCATACTTTCCGCCTGTTACTTTTATTAAATCATCTGGGTTAAGAAATATCTGTGCGCCAAGCCGCCCGCCACTTATAATAATATTTTCAAAACTTTTTGCACTTTCATGTACAAATACTGGATACTGTTTCTTCATTCCAATTGGCGTACACCCGCCTCTTACATAGCCTGTTACTTTATTAATATCTTTAACATGAAGGAGGGCAACATTTTTCTCTCCTGCTTCCTTTGCTGCTATTTTCAGGTCCAGTTCTTCTGCAACTGGAATAACAAACACATAATACTGTCCGCTTTTGCCAGTTACTACTAGTGTCTTAAATGAAATATTATAATCCTGTCCTAACATATCTGCTATTGACTTTCCATCTACAAAATTATCACAATCATATGTATTTAATTCATATTTAATTTTATTCTTATCAAGAATTCTCATAGCATTTGTTTTAACTTCTTTTCCCATAATATAATACCTGCCTCGCCCGTTATCTTTCTATCTTTCAAGACGTTCCAGTGCTTTTAAAACTGACAGCCTCACTTTATCCCTGTGCAAAGGCTTTACAAGATAGTACATATAACTTTCCATTACTGTATATACATTAAATGCCCTGCCATCAAGCTTAAACTTATTATATCCCATCTGAAAATATTTTCCATATAAATCTTCAGTTGTAATAAAAGTTTCATTTGCTAAAAACTCGTAAAAATCCCTGTTAATTGCGGGGCACATTGGAAAATCCGCACTGTCAAATTCTAGCTGCGCCCTTGAAACTTCCCTGTAATGCTTAGTGCTGTTTGGACATGAATCCATGCAAAACGAATCAACAAGAATTTCATATCTGTCCTTATTCTTAAGTTTTTCAAGTTTATCTGTATTATTAAACGATTTGTCCAGAACAATTATATAATAATCATTTAAAGCTTCCTTTTCAACTCCTTCAATTGTTTTTATTTCCCTTGTTGTTGAAAGGATTATCTTATATCCTGGATAATTTTTCCGTATATATTCCTCTAATAATGGTGAATTTACAAGCACCTCATTCATTCCATTATCTGCAAGTTCCAGGCACATGTTACAGAATGTATCATATAAATGCTTTTCCTCTAATAACGAATTAGTAAAAGTAAACCTGCATGGTATGCCCCTGTTATTATACTCTTCCAAAACAGCTAAAACCTGTTCTTTACGTGCATATCCAGGACAAACCCTTCCGCCATTCCATAGTGAACCAGGGAAACACCCATATACAGCACCTATTTCTATATTGTCATAAAAACATTCCGGATATTCATTTAATAAATTAATTATCAATTCATTTAACGCAAATTTATTATAAAAGTCTGGTAAATAAAACTTAATTTTCTCCATATATAAAATTCTCCTTTCCAGCTATTCACTGCCAGCAATATCATTTGCCAGTGGTGTCTGCATTATCTCCACTATTTCACTTGTACTTTTATTATTAATAATACACAGCCATAATTTAATATACATTGCTTCAGGAGAAGCTGCTGGAAGCACATAAAAACCATATTCCTTATAACATTTTACACTTTCATAATCCGCACCAGCCCCTGCACCTGTAATAAATACAGGAATACCCTCTGCCCTTGTATAATCTGCAAACTCTTTTAAAACACCTGGCGTGCTGCATATTGTCCCTGAATGGTATGTGTAATGGAGCACAGCCCTTATATTTCTGCCAGGCATTGTATATTCCATCCCAGGATATGGATGTACTACCATTATTCCAGAAAAACTGCTTCCTCCAGGCACACTAGCTATAACAGTATTAATTCCACTTATATTCTCTTCCATGCCATTAGCCACTGGTTCTGTACCATTTCTGTAAACAAACTTCCTGCCATCAAAATAGCCATAATACAAGCCACATACACTATATAAACTGTCACTATACGCCTGGTGCATAATTAACCTTGTGGCATAATGCATCCTTGGAAAATCACCACTGTTGCGGTAAGAAACAAAAACACCCTTACCATTTTTCTGGCGTATAAATTCTACTGCATAATAAAAATTATCCAGCCCGTTTGAACGCATATCTTCAAGCACATAATTAGCAGAAACCAGTACAACAGGTATCCCACAACCTTTCATTATATACCCTGCAAATGCTGCTGTATATTGTATTGTATCCGTGCCATGTGTTATTATAATACCATCATACATATCTGGCTTTATACTTCCAAGACATTCTGCCAGAAGACGGAAATTACTACAGTCAATATTTTCACTAAGAGCCTGGTATGGGGTTAAAATATCAAATTCAATACCAGCAGCGTCTTTTCCAGCACGTTCTCTATATAATTCCAGCAGCTTGTATGGTTTCCCCTTATCAGGTGATACAAAACCGCTATTCTCTGTACTTCCTATAGTCCCTCCTGTAAAAACCAGCAAAATTACCATAACCAGCCCTCCATATAATCAATAAAGCATGTCCTTGGACATACTCTAAATATTATCACAAAATATAATATCCATGCAAGGTATTAGGATAATTTCCAGTTATCTTTTGCTTGTGTAATTTGGCGGACGGTTTCCAGAGCCAGAGCCAGAATATCCAGTGAAAAAAAGCATGCCGGAGGCATGGCTTTTGTACGCATTCCGCTACGGTACAATGTCATTAAGTTAAGGAGGCTTGTTTAAAAATAGTATAATTACTGAAGCTGGCAAACCCAAAGTGTCTTACATGAACAAAGCACGCTTCCGCTTGGGCCCGCACGCAATGGATGCATAAAGCCCTTAATGTTCCTACGGAACATTTTAAGACAGGGCTTAAGCACCAGCGGCTTCGCACAGCTTGTTCATGTAAGCACATTTGGAATTTGCCAGCTAATCTAATCTTTGGCACTTTCCAAAAACATCCCTGTCAAAAACCTTAACTTAATGACATTGCGCTACGGTAAGCCACGCAGCGGCACATAAAGTACCCCTTTTACTGGATATTACTGTCATCTGGCACTGTAAACCTGTCATTATAAACAAGTAAAACATTGTACAGCAAGATAACTGTAAATTATGGTGAGGTGAAGGTGATTTAGACAAACGGCAGTACAGTGAAATTATTTTTATATTAATACCTATACATCAGTAATTATTACCCACCACCCCATTTCCATTTATCTGTTTATTTTGTGTCTTAGTGTAAATTTGCGGTGACAGGTTTTGCGTGCCAGATGCCATGAATTATTCCGTAAAAGGGGCACTTTAACCCCGCCGGCATTTAAGCCAGTATTTTCCAGAGGAAACGTAAGTTTACTTTGGAAAATACTGGCTTTATGTGCCGCTGCGTGGGTTAACGTAGCGGAAGCGTGCCCTTTTACGGAATATTCTGGCCTCTGGCACAGAAACCGTCCGTTTTACACCAACATAATAAGTGGTAATACAGCTTTTATTATTACCATTATTATTGTATAGATTATTACAAGTGCACTAGAAATGCTATAGATTTTTTTATTGGCTGGAAGGCTGCTTTCTTCATTATATGCATGGATAAGTGTTGTTAAAGAGATAATATTTCCAGCAATTACAAATATAAAGAAAAAGAAATTTCCCAGAAACATAAATAAAGAACCTGTAAGAAGAAACAAAGAGTCTATTACTACTTTAACACCTGTTAAGGCAAGCATTTTTGAAAACATTGTTTTTTCCTTGAATATTATGCCTGTACTTACAAACAATAATCCTGAAAAACCAAAATCAAAAACCAGGGCAAGCAGTAAAGTAATAATTATTATGCCAGGCAAGAAAATATTAATCCACGAAAAGTATAACCTGTATCTTATATTTATAACAAGTACAAATATTATACTTGTAATTAATACAGATATTAAGTTTATAGCAATAAGTATAAGGGACGTTTTTATATTACCCTCTGCTGCCACTTGTCTTGCGGCACTGGCTGGATTTTTTATAAGCTGTACAAACCATTGCAAAACATTTGATGGCTGTTTCCAGTCTGGCATGGCATTACTGCCTGCTGTTTTTTCTGTATTGTTGCTGGCATAAAGCCCGCTCCCGTAATAGTTGTGTTTTTCTACCATATGGTATCCTCCTTTTTGTTTACATGATGTATTAAAACTATTTATTAATATTTTCTATAACATATTACATTAAAGATATTGAATTTTCAACTATTTTTTTGAAATTTTAATCATTTTTAATAATTTTTAT
>CAJTRU010000004.1:83046-106661 GCA_910579085.1 uncultured Lachnospiraceae bacterium
GGCTTTATTTGTAATTGTCAAATACTGACAAATTATGCTATAATTATTAATATTTTTAATTCTGTGAAAAGTGCTGCTTGCACAGAATTAATTTTTACAAATACCTTCCAATTTGCAGCACAGAAATGAGGATTAAAATGGCAAATAGTAAGAACTTCAAACCATATGTTCCGGCAGACAAGGTAATGCCTGAATTTACGCTTACTTCCGTAATCCTTGGAGCATTGCTCGCTGTTATTTTCGGCGGCGCTAATGCATATATAGGACTACGTGTAGGAATGACTGTATCAGCGTCCATACCTGCAGCAGTTGTTTCTATGGGTATTATACGGAAAATTTTAAGAAAAGATTCTATTCTTGAGAACAATATGGTACAAACTATCGGCTCTGCCGGTGAGTCCCTTGCCGCTGGTGCAATATTTACACTTCCAGCGCTTTTTATGTGGGCAGATGAAAACAGTTCAATAGCTGTCCCGCACTTCCTGGAAATAGCAGCTATCACAATTTGTGGCGGCCTGCTTGGTGTGCTTTTTATGGTTCCGCTGCGTACAGCTCTTATTGTGGAAGAACATGGCACACTCCCGTTCCCAGAAGGTACAGCATGTGCAGAAGTACTTCTTGCTGGTGAGAGTGGCGGGTCTAAATCTAAAATTGTATTTTCAGGACTTGGAATTTCTGCAGCTTATAAATTTATAGCTGACGGGCTGCGTCTTTTCCCTTCTGAAACCCACTGGGAAATTAATAAGTTTAAAGGTTCAGGCTTTGGTATAGATGTACTTCCTGCACTTGCTGGTGTTGGTTATATCTGTGGAATTAAAATAGCTGGCTATATGTTTTCGGGTGGTATTATTGCATGGTTTGTACTTATGCCCCTTATATCACTGTTTGGAGGAGATGCAATAATGCCTCCTTCTGATAAATTAATCAGTGAAATGTCTTCAAACCAAATATGGAGCAGTTATATACGCTATATCGGGGCAGGTGCAGTTGCAGCAGGAGGTATTATAAGCCTTTTAAAAACACTTCCAACAATAGTAAAAACATTTAGCAAGGCAATAACAGGATTTGGACATAAAGAAGCAGAAAGCATGCGTACAAACAGAGACCTTCCTATGCCTGTTGTAGTTGGGGGAGCACTGCTTATAGCTATTATAATATGGATTATGCCATCAGTACCAATAAGTTTCCTTGGTGCTCTTATAATCGTAATATTTGGTTTCTTCTTTGCCACAGTATCAAGCCGCATGGTCGGGCTTGTTGGTTCTTCTAACAATCCTGTATCTGGTATGGCAATTGCAACTCTTCTTATTGCAACTGCACTTTTAAAAGCTACTGGCACAGACGGATATAAAGGAATGGCATCAGCTATATGTATTGGTACAGTAATATGTATTGTTGCCGCAATGGCAGGTGATACATCACAGGATTTAAAGACTGGTTATATAGTAGGCGCAACACCTGTATACCAGCAAATTGGTGAATTAATTGGTGCAGTAATATCAGGTCTTGCAATAGGCGGCATAATGTACCTTCTTAACAATGCGTGGGGCTATGGTTCTACCGAACTTTCCGCACCACAGGCATCACTTATGAAACTTGTAGTAGAAGGTGTTATGGGTGGTTCATTGCCTTGGGGGCTTGTATTCTGTGGTGTTGGTGTTGCAATTGCTATAGAAGTACTTGGGCTTCCTATACTTCCAGTTGCTATAGGCCTTTATCTTCCTATACATCTTTCATCACCTATATTTATAGGCGGTGTAATACGCTGGTTCTTAGAAAACAAAAAGAAAAACAGCTCAGACAGTGAACGTAAATCTGTTATTGAAAATGGTATTTTATACAGTTCAGGGCTTATTGCTGGTGAAGGCTTCGTGGGCATATTGCTCGCTGTACTGGCAATTATACCATTTAAGGATGATACAGTTGCAGGATTTATTAACCTTGGAGGAATACTTGGCAACACAGGCGGAATTATATTCTTTATACTGCTTCTTGCAACACTTGTATATTTCTCCCTGCATAAAGACAGCGCAGCAGATTAAACCTTATAATAGAAAGGCAGCCTGCAATGGCAAAACACAGAACAAAAAAAATACCACAAAATTATATGGATATGGTAATGTTCCGCAACCCTGTATATAAATGGTCAGAAAATGAAGAAGGGTTAGTTATAATTGATGTTATTAACCAGGGACTGCACCATAAAATAGCACAGAAGTTTTTCCATAAGCCAGAGATAAGCCATATTTCCCTTGACAAATATGGCTCTGTCCTCTGGAAATCAATTAATGGAAGAAATACTGTTTATGATGTATTAAATATTATGTCAGAAACATTTCCTGATGAAAAAAAAAGTATGCTTAAACGTGTTATTTCATTTATGCATACCTTGCAGGTTAATAAATATATATACCAGATGAAAGGATAATTTTTATATGGTATAATACATGGCAGGATTGTACAAGCAATAAAATAATTAAAAGGAGTAGTAAAATGGGTATTTTATCAAATTTAGAACCAGAAGCTGTATTCAGGTATTTTGAAAAAATATGCAGCATACCACACGGTTCAGGCAATACAAATAAGATAAGCAATTTCTGTGTTTCGTTTGCAAAGGAACACGGGCTAAAATACCAAAAAGACAGCCATAATAATGTAATAATATGGAAAGACGGCTCACCAGGCTATGAAAACTCCCCTGCTGTAATGCTACAAGGCCATCTTGATATGGTATGTGAAAAAGAAACGGACTGCAAATTTGATTTTGAAAAATACGGACTAAATTTACAGCTTAAGGATGGTTTTATATCTGCCAAAGGCACTACACTTGGCGGTGATGACGGAATTGCAATAGCCTATGCACTTGCAATACTCGAATCAGATAACATACCCCACCCTCCACTTGAAGCAGTATTTACAACAGATGAAGAAGTTGGAATGATCGGCGCTGCTGCTATTGATGCTTCACCTCTCAAATCACGTATTATGCTTAATATTGATTCTGAAGAAGAGGGTTATCTGCTTGCAAGCTGTGCTGGTGGTGCTGCCGTTACTGTTGAAATCCCTGTAAAAAGAAAAAGTGTAAATGGGAAATGTGCAGATATCTGGATAAAAGGCCTTAAAGGCGGACACTCTGGTGTTGAAATAGATAAAGGACGTGCCAATTCAAATGTACTTATGGGCAGGACACTTTATTCACTCTCCAAGAAGTTCCAATTTAATATAATGACCATATATGGAGGGCTTAAAGATAATGCAATCCCAAGGGAAACATATTCCAGGGTTATTTTTAGTGAAAGCACAAATATGGAAGAAGTCCAGAAACACCTAGAAGAGTTAAATAAAATATATTCTAATGAATATTCTTCTACGGATGCTGGTATAAAAATTGTTGTAAAAACAGAAGATAAACCTGGCAGTTATGGTGCATTTTATAACAAATCCACTTCAAAGGTTATAGCTGCACTTGTCAGCCTTCCTAATGGAATACAGCGTATGAGCCATGATATAGAAGGGCTTGTACAGACTTCCCTTAACCTTGGTAAATTAGATAAAGTTGCCCTTGACACAGATAACCGTACCAGCCACAGGGACTATCCTTTATGTGTACGTTTTAATTACTCCTTAAGAAGCAGCATAAGCACTGAAAAGGAAGAACTGGCAGACCGTATAAAGTGCCTGGCAGAAGCGCTTGGTGGGACTGCATCTTTGAATGGTGACTACCCTGCATGGGAATACAGAAAAGACTCCCCGCTCCGTGACCTTATGACAGAAGTATTTGAAGAACAGTATGGAAGAAAACCTGTAATACAGGCAATACATGCCGGGCTTGAATGTGGGCTTTTTGCTGGCAAGCTCCCAGGACTTGACTGTATATCATATGGCCCTGATATTAAAAATATCCATACACCACAAGAGTCACTAGATGTAGAGAGTGTAAAAAGAACATGGGAATACACCCTTGAAATACTTAAACGTTTAAAATAAATAATCCTTTCCAGTACTATTGCGGATGTAAATGGTTTCCGCCAGAAGAAACCATCTGCATCCGCATAGTTGTTATAGCTGGTTTTCTATGTTATAATGTCTTACTGTAATTTAACCTTATTAAGCCAGCCCTTTAAAATGCACACTTCTTAAATGGTGGGTTTGTTTTTCCAGGGCTTGCATAAAAATTACTTTAATCCAGAAAGGGAAATTAAGATGACACTAAAAGAACTGGAAATTGGCAAAACAGCAGATATAATATCTACTGGCGGAGAGGGTGCATTAAGGCAGCACTTTCTTGATATGGGACTTATCCCTGGTGCTGAAGTTACAATGGTTAAATTCGCGCCTATGGGAGACCCTCTGGAATTAAAAATACATGGATACGAGCTTACACTCAGGGTCGCGGATGCAGATAAAATTGAGATAAATAATATACGTGAAACAGAAATAGAAAAAAACATTCCTAAAAAACATAAAGCCATGCCGCACCCAGGGCTTGGTGAAGGCGGCAGATACCATATAAAAGCAGATGAACACCCACTTCCTAAAGGGCAGGTACTGGAATTTGCCCTTGCAGGAAACCAGAACTGCGGAAAGACAACATTATTTAACAGGCTTACAGGTTCTAACCAGCATGTTGGCAACTTCCCAGGGGTAACTGTTGACAGGAAAAGTGGTGTAATAAAAGGGCATACAGATACACTTATTACTGATTTGCCAGGAATATATTCAATGTCACCATATAGCAATGAAGAAATTGTCACAAGGGAATTTTTATTAAAAGACCATCCTCTTGGGATTATAAATATCGTGGATGCCTCAAATATTGAAAGAAACCTCTATCTTACAATGCAGCTTCTGGAACTTGGAATTCCTATGGTAGTTGCGCTTAATATGATGGATGAGGTAAGGGAGAACGGTGGCTCTATATTAATTAACGAAATGGAAGAAATGTTAGGCGTCCCTGTTATTCCTATATCTGCTGCTAAAAATGAAGGTGTAGATGAACTGGCAGACCATGCCATACATGTTGCCAGATACCAGGAATGTCCAAGAAAAATAGACTTCTGCAATGGTGGTGATGGCAGCAGTGCTGTACATAGATGTATACATGGAATTATGCACCTGGTGGAAGACCATGCAAAGGCAGCAGGCATTTCAGTGCGTTTTGCTGCCAGCAAACTTGCAGAAGGTGACAAACTTATTTTAGACAGCCTGGATTTGGCACAAAATGAAAAAGAAATGTTAGAACATATAATACTACAGATGGAAGAAGAATGTGGGCTTGACAGGGCGGCTGCCATTGCCAATATGAGGTTTTCTTTTATTAAACGTATTTGCAGTGCTGCTGTAATAAAACCCAGGGAAAGCAGGGAACATGTCCGCAGCCGTAAAATTGACCAGGTTCTTACTGGAAAATACACCGCAATCCCTATGTTTATACTTATTATGGCTGTTGTATTCTGGCTTACATTTGATGTAATTGGAGTACTGCTTTCAGATATACTGAATATTGGTATTACAAAACTCTCAGAATGGACAGCCCAGGCACTTGAAGCCGCCAATGTAAATTCTGTACTACATTCATTAATAATTGATGGGATTTTCAATGGTGTTGGCAGTGTATTAGGATTTCTTCCAATTATTGTAACATTATTCTTCTTCCTTTCAATACTGGAAGACAGCGGTTATATGGCACGTGTAGCATTTGTACTAGATAAACTTTTAAGAAAAATTGGATTATCAGGCAGAAGCATAGTACCTATGCTTGTAGGATTTGGATGTACAGTTCCAGGTGTTATGGCAAGCAGAACGTTGTCATCAGAGCGTGACAGAAAGATGACCATTCTTTTAACCCCGTTTATGAGCTGTTCCGCCAAACTCCCAGTTTATGGATTTTTTACCGCAGCATTTTTTCCAGGACATGGTGCACTTATTATGGTTGGCTTGTACTTCTTTGGAATATTAGCAGGAATTCTTATGGCGCTAATACTAAAAAGAACTATATTCCAGGGAGAAGCCGTGCCATTTGTTATGGAACTCCCTAATTACCGTATGCCAGGCGCTAAAAATGTATGCCAGCTCTTATGGGAAAAGGCAAAAGACTTCTTACAAAGGGCATTTACAGTTATTTTTATAGCAACTATAGCCATCTGGTTCTTACAGACATTTGACATACGCTTAAATGTTGTAAATGACTCCCATAACAGTATGCTCGCATCCCTTGCAGGCGTTATTGCACCAGTATTCAAACCACTTGGATTTGGTGACTGGAGGATTTCCACAGCTCTTCTTACAGGTTTTATGGCAAAAGAAAGCATAGTATCAATTCTTTCAGTTTTAACCGGCTCTACAGACGTCCTTTTAAATATGCTTACAACCGCAGGTGCTGCATCACTTCTTGTGTTCTGCCTTTTATATACGCCTTGTATTGCTGCTGTTGCATCTATAAAAAGGGAACTTGGCGGCAAATGGGCACTTGCTGTTGTTGTTTGCCAGTGTGTTACAGCATGGGTTGCCTCATGGATTATTTACTTGGTTTTAACGCTATAAATGATACCCATTCACCAAGTGTATTTTTACTAATAACTTTGAAATTATTATTTAACAGTGCTTCTTCTACTTCACCAGCCTTTTCCGCAAGTATGCCAGAAGAGATAAAAAGACCATTATCTTTTATATACCTGCCAATATGGCTGGCAAGAAGCACAATCACATCTGCAAGTATATTTGCCACAGCAATATCAAAAAGGCCACTATGGTTTTCAGTTATAATATTACCATCTTCGAGTATATTTGCTTTAAAAACCTTTATTCTGTCCTCACTTATATTATTAATTCTGGCATTTTCAATGGCAGCACTGACAGCCGCCGGGTCAATATCAAGACAGAAAGCAGATTTTGCACCACATAAAAGTGCGCTTATTGCAAGAATTCCGCTTCCACATCCAGCATCGAGAATTTCAGTTCCAGGTGTTATATAATCTTTAAGTGAAAGCAGGCACAGTTTTGTAGTTTCATGTGTCCCTGTACCAAACGCAGAACCAGGGTCTATTTCAAGAATAATATCATCTTCCCCCGCACCAGCAGGTATCTCCTCCCATGTAGGTTTAATTATAATATTATCAGCGATACGGAATGGCTTAAAATTCTCTTTCCACTTATCCTTCCATTCCGAATCATCCTCTATAGAATATTTAATTTCAGGTACTGGCACAGGAATAAATTCCTGCATTTCAATAATACGTGACTGGATTTTGCCAATAATTTCACCAGGAACAGGAACTGCACTATCCTCCATGCGTCCGTCACGCAGGGAAGAACCTGTACTAAAGAAAACAGTATCACTATTACCAGGTGCTTCTGTATAAAACGTAAGTATGGAAGTGCCATCATCAAAACCCATATCAGCAGGAATATCTGTATACATCTGTTTCTCCTCTTTCTCTGTCAGTGGCACATGGTCTGTTATTTCATAGCCATTAATATCCATACTGCAAAGAATATCCCCAATAATATTTGCATATTTAGTTGTGGTGTGTATCTGGTACTTAATCCATTTCATAGCAATTCTCCTTATTTTAAATACATATAAAATTATAATCCAGCCAGATACAAGTATAACATATTATAAAATAATTTCCACTATTCCAGAATTATGTTTATCCTGTTATTGCAAACCAGGCATGTTTCCCGTTTTATCTGTCCGCTTGGACAGCGCACGCAATGGATGTATAAAGCCTTGGAAAAACAGGGCTTAAGCACCAGCGGCACTGTACAGCTTGTTCATGGAAGCACATTTGGAATTTGCCAGCTAATCTAATCTTTGGCACTTTCCAAAAACATTTCTGTCAAAATCCCTAACTAAATGACATTGTATCAGCGAGGTTAAAGTGCCCCTTTACGAAATAATTTATTGGAACACCAGAAACCCTGCGTCTGTCCGCCAGCACAAAATAACTGTAAATTATCCCCCTTCTTGCATTTTATCTGTTTTTTTGTTAATATTCTTTTGGAATATGCTGTTTAAAGTTATATAAATGTTATACAGAAATGAGGGATATTATGGAAAAGGAACATTTTGATGGATATAAATACATTGAAGGCGGTGTATGTGCACCGGAAGGTTTTACTGCAAATGGTCTTAACTGTGGTATTAACCCTGTTAAAGAAAAGAATGACCTTGGCTTAATATACAGCAGTGCACCGTGTAACACAGCCGCTGTTTACACTAGAAATAAAGTAAAAGGTGCACCTATTATTGTAACACAGAAGCACCTTGAAAAGAGCAATGGAATATCAAGGGCAGTAATTGCCAATTCTAAAAATGCTAATACCTGCAACCCAGATGGTGAAGAAATTGCAGAGGAAACAAGCAGGCTGCTGGCAGATGTTCTAGGAATTAAACCAGAAGAAGTTATTATAGCTTCTACAGGTGTTATAGGTATGCCTATACATATAGAACCATTTGCAAATAATATGGAAAGGCTTGTAAACGGGCTTTCTACAGATGGAAATACAGAGGCAGCTAATGCAATTATGACTACAGATACCGTAAGGAAAGAATGTGCTGTTGAATTTGAAATAGATGGAAAAACCTGCCATCTTGGCGGAATGGCAAAGGGAAGCGGCATGATACATCCTGATATGGCAACTACCCTTAACTTTATTACAACAGATGTTGCTATTACAACAGAAATGCTGCAAAAAGCCCTTTCAGATATTGTTAAAGTTACTTATAACTGCCTTAGTGTTGATGGTGATACATCAACTAATGATATGGTTAGCGTTATGGCGGACGGGCTTGCTGGCAACAGCCAGATTGCAGCAGAGGGCATAAATTATGATATATTTAAACAAGCTTTATATATTGTAATGCTTGATATGGTAAAAATGCTGGCAGCAGATGGAGAAGGTGCATCCAAGTTTGTTGAATGTAAATGTGATGGAGCACCTGATACTAATACAGCAATTAAAGCAGCAAAAAGCGTAATAAGCTCTTCTCTTGTAAAATGTGCAGTATTCGGCGGGGATGCCAACTGTGGACGTATTTTATGTGCAATAGGTTATGCGGATATTGATATTGACGTCCTGAAAATTGATGTAGAACTCCAGTCAGCCGCCGGTAAAATTCTAGTATGCAAAGATGGCATGGGACTTGTATTTTCAGAAGAAAATGCTGCCAAAATTCTTGCAGAGGATGAAATATATATTAACATAAACTTAAACCAGGGTTCTGCCAGTGCAAGGGCATGGGGATGTGACCTTACATATGATTATGTTAAAATAAATGGTGATTACCGTTCTTAATTATTTCTGGTTATTCCAGAATTCCCTGATACATGTACCCATATAATTCCTGGTTACAACATTATATGGGTACCATTCACGTGGAAATAAATCTATATATTCCTGGTTAAGAAACCTCTCATCAAGCAGAAGTATAACTCCCTTATCAGTACTAGTCCTTATAACCCTTCCTGCTGCCTGTAATACTTTATTCATTCCTGGATACCGGTAGGCATAATTAAAACCCGAACCTTTTTCCTCATCAAAATATTCACGGAAAAGTTCATTTTCAGTACACACTAGCGGAATCCCTGTACCAACAATAACAGTACCAATAAGCCTGTTATGTTTTAAGTCTATTCCTTCTCCAAATATACCACCCATTATACATAATCCTACAGTTGTATAACCAGGATTATCTGTAAACTTTAAAAGAAAGTCTTCACGTTCCTGTTCGTCCATTGATGCTGCCTGCCTGCATAAACGGATTTTAGTGCCCGAATTATTTATATAATTACCAATATTATCTGGTGCATACCCATTCAGATGCAGGTTATCTGCCAGATACCATGTTATATCTTCCATCATCTTATATGATGGAAAAAAAACAATATAATTACCAGTTTTAGCACTTATAAAATCATAAATATACCCTGCAATTTTTTTGTATTCTGATGGTGTGCGCCTTGTATATTTTGTACTTGTATCTGATGCAACCATTATAAGCCTGTTATCTGTAAGAAATGGTGATGGTGCATATACCGCATAATCATCCGCCCTTCCTGCAAGCTGTTCCATATAATAACGCACTGGAAGCAGCGTAGCAGAAAAAAATACTGCTGCAATCCCCCTGTCCAGACAGTTATCAAGATTGCCAGACGGGTCCATGCATTTTAAATGAAGGCAGAAAAAACCATCTTCTGTATAATCACTATATATAATATATTTAAAATCAAGTATTTCATATATACTTAAAAAACCATATATTTTAAAATAAAAATCTAAAAGTTTCTCACGTATTTCTGGTTTTACAGGACTGGCAGATGCAGACTGGTTCTGGAAATACCCGTCAAAAGCTGCTGACAGGCGCATAAGTTTTAATATAAATTCTTCAATATCATTAACTTCATACTTCTTAACATCATCACATTCCCTTTTAAGCCTTAATAAACACTGGTTACAATGTTCCAGTGCATTGGTGAGTTTTTTACTAATAGATTTTGTTATCTTTTTCATATTAAGAAAATCTTCTTTAATTAAAGCAGCGGAGTACATTTCCCGTGCCCTGTCAACAAGGTTATGTGCTTCATCTATAAGGAAAACATAATTATTTTGTGTCTGGTTTGCAAAGAAACGTTTAAGGCTTGCAGAAGGGTCAAATACATAATTATAATCACCAGTAACCGCATCGGCCCATATAGCTGTGTCAAGACACATTTCAAAAGGACATACATTGTGTTTCTCTGCATACCGGGTTATTACCTCCCTGGTGATATTGTCTTCATGGGTAATAATATCAAACACTGCATCATTTACACGGTCATAATGCCCTAATGCCCTTTCACATGTTGAAGGATGGCACTGCGGGGTATCTAGTATACATATTTTTTCTTTAGCAGTAATAGTAATGTTCTTTAGTGACATTCCATTACCAGAAAGGATTCTGTAAGTTTCTTCTGCAACTGTCCTTGTAATAGTCTTAGCAGTAAGGTAAAATATTTTCTCTGTAATACCCTCACCCATTGACTTAGCGGCTGGAAACAGAACAGATATAGTTTTGCCAACACCTGTTGGTGCTTCTATATAAAGCCGTTTTTTACGTAATATGGACTGGTACACACCTTTTACAATATTATTCTGCCCCTTGCGGTATTCAAAAGGAAACTCTGAATTCTGGATTGAGGCATTTCTCTTTTTATGCCATTCTATTTGCCATGATATCCACTTGGCATATTCATTAATTAGCTGGTTAAACCATGTTTTTAAATCACTATATCCAATAATTTCATTAAAATAACGGACATTTTCTGTAGGAATATGGCAATATGTCATACGCACGCCAATCTGTTCAAGTTTATGTTCCGATGCATATATATAAGCATAGCAAAGCGCTTGTGCACGGTGTACTGCAACTGGTTCTTCCATTATAAAAATATCATTATATACGCCTTTAATTTCATCTATATTAGTACCTGTTTCATCTGCAAATATGCCATCTGCCCTTCCCTCAACAGTTAATTCAAAACTTGTCCCGCCATATTCCACAGGCAATGTTACAGACAATGCAACCTCAGCATTATAACCAGCTCCCATTTTCCTCTGGAGCATTTTGTGTATACGTGTCCCTTCCTGCATTGCATCAGGGTCTTTTATACCTGATGAAGAAGTAATGCTGCCAGAACGTAGTATAAATTCAACAAGGCTGCGTACTGAAATCTTTGTTGTATACATGTTATTCCCCTTCATTTATAACAAATTATAAAGCATATTCCTGTCCCATAACACAACCCCTATTTTATCAGCAAGCTTCCTGGCGCTTCTGGTAAAATACTGGTTTGTAAACACAACTGCAACATGACATTCATAGTAAGCCCGCCCTGCATACGCCTGTTGCACCGCTTCTATACCTACAAGGCTGCTGTATCTTTTACACTGGATTGCATATGTGACATTATCCTTAGTTGCAAGCACATCTATACCAAAATCCCAGCTTGCCTTAGTGCTTTCTGCATGCTCAAAACCATTAGCAACTAAAATATCACATGTAAAATGTTCAAAAGCTATACCATCCATTTCATCAAGCTCATATAAAGAATAATCCCCTTTATGGCAGGAACGGCGTCTGTGTTTTGCCCTGATTATCTTATATAAACAAAATGCAGTAAAAAGAAACCATGTTGTTATACAAACAGATATAAACCCTGCATCTGCATTTTTAGTCCCTGCTATTGCCAGTATAAGTATTAAAAGCCCTGCTATAATAAGAAAAATATAAAACGTAATCTTAAGTGTAATTTTATCTGGCTTTATCATAACCGTAATCCTTTCATAGTTCAATTATATTTTATAAATCCATTATACCAGAACGCTAGTTCGGTGTAAACCAGAAATTAAGATTTTTAACAAATTTATATAATATATACACCTTATAAAAATAAATTTTATAAACTATTCTAAAAATTATATTCTGGATTATTGATATTTTCCTGGTAATATTATAAAATAATTGGCGATGGGGATTTTAATAAAAATTGCAATAAAATATATAAAGGATGATAAGCAATGAAAAAGAAAAAAATAACAGACAGCCCACGCAGCATCAAGCAGATTATTGTATATTATGTAACATCTATATCAGTTATGCTTGGTGTTGTTCTTATTGTGATGATGATTATTACATCTCTGACTTCCACATCTTCTGTACTTAGGGACAGCTTACAGGTTACTGCCAGGATTTCTGCACAAAATATCAGTTCAAACCTGCATCTGCTGGCTGACAGGGTTGACAGCCTGGCACAAGAGGATATTTTAACAGATATTGCAGCAGATAATGGACAGAAACAGCAGATTTTAGAGTCATACAAAGAACGTATTGAGTTTGTATGGATTGCTGCTTATAGCCTTTCTGGCAGCAAAGTATATGGAGATACAGATGCACCAGATTCTATTACAGACTGGAGCTATTACCAGTACCTTGAAGAAACTGCTAATATTACTATTGGCAGCCCGGAATATATTAATAATGCCTGGCAGCTTTCAATTGGAATTCCTCTCCTTGACAATGAAGGAAGCCCTTTCTCTTACCTTATTGGAAGCTATAAATATGATTTATTAAATGATGTACTTTCCAATATAAATATAGGTAACGGAGGCCTTGCATATATTACAGATGAAAGTGGAAATATTATAGCTGATAAAGATATTGTATCAATGGAAAACCATGAAAATATTTATGAATTATATAATTCACGTAAAAATAAGCGTGTTTTTAATTCCATGCTTGGTTTCCAGACAGATTCACGTTCAATATTTTTAAATGCGAAACAACATTACATAGCTTACTCACCAATAGCAGGAACAAACTGGACTCTTATGATTGCCGCACCTGGAAGTGATTTCTTGCAAATCCTGTTTATTTCTGTCCTTGTAAGCATTATCATTATTGTAGCATTACAAATAATTACAAGAAAAATAATTGTAAAGGTTGCTGGAAATATATCTGGTTCGCTTTCACTTGCCACAAACCGCCTGGCTTCTCTTTCTTCTGGAGACTTAAAGCAGGAAGTGCCACTGGCAGATAATAACGCTGAAGCAGAAATTCTTACAACCGCGCTTTCCAAAACAGTAACCAGCCTCGCTTCGTACATTGATGATATTACTTCATATCTGGGACTTCTTTCATCTGGAGATTATTCAGGAAAAGTATCAGATAATTTCAATGGTGATTTTATCGCAATTAAAGAAGCATTATCTTCAATTACAGCATCATTAAATGATACAATGCACCGTATTAATAATGCCTCATTAGCTGTAAACAGCAATTCATCTGAAACATCAGAGTATGCAAGGAAACTCTATGACAGCTCAATAGAGCAGACCCAGGCACTGGAACGTCTAAACGGCAGGATTGTTATGATTACACAGGAAATTGATGAAATTGATACCAATGCCCGCCAGGTAAAACAGAGCGCAGATATAGCAGAACTCCGTGTTGAAGAAGGTAAAAAACAGATGGATGATATGCTTTCTACAATGGAAAGCATAAATAGTGACATGCAGGAAATCATTACAATAAGCCAGTTAATTGAAGAGATTGCATCACAAACAAGCCTTCTTGCATTAAATGCCTCAATAGAGGCAGCAAGGGCTGGTGAAACAGGAAAAGGATTTGCAGTAGTTGCACAACAGATAGGTGTATTATCAGACCAGACGGCAGATGCCCTGGATAAAACAAGCAATATTATAGAAAAAGCAAGCCTTTCTATCAAACAAGGAATGAAGACAGCAGAAGAAACATCTGGTTCTTTCCAGACAATAAAAATGGCTGCCTCTGACTTTACAAAGATTTCTGAAAATATGGCAAATATTACAGTTGAACAGAAAGAAACAATTGAAATGGTATCACATGAAATACGTACTGTCCTTGATATTGCCAATGCTAACCAGGGCCTTGCCAAAGAAACAGATGAAATTGCATCACTTTCACTAAGCCAGGCGGAAGAGCTGGAACAGATTGTATCTGCCGTTAAGTTAAAGGAGATTTAAGAATGAAAAGAAAATTATTATTTTTAATACCTGCTTTTCTTTTATTTGTACCTGTAATAACAAGCTGCAATGGTTTTAATTCTATGAAAGATGGCTATTATACAGCAGAAACATCAGAATACTCACATGGCTGGAAAGAATACCTGCGCATACAGGTTAAAAATAACACTATTGTTTCAGCCGAATTTAATGCTAAAAACAAAAGCGGGTTTATTAAAGCATGGGATAATACATATATGAAAAATATGATATCAAAGCAAGGTACATATCCAAATAAATACACAAGACAATACGTACAGCAGATTATAGAAGGACAGGAAAATGTGCAGGTAGATACTGTTTCTGGAGCAAGCCATTCGGGAAACAACTTTGTAAAACTTGTTGAAGCAGTATTGGAAATGGCAAGAAGCGGCAATCCTGAAACCGCTGTTGTTGAAGAAAATAATTAATATATTATAAAAATGCAGTTCCAGCACTTATATTGGAACTGCATTTTAAATATACAAAATAAAATTAAAATTTCTGGTTTATTCCACAAATACTTCTTCCCCAAGTGCAAATGAATAAATAACCTTTTCTTTAACCTTTTTTCCAGTTATATTACTAAGAGCCCTTGCATAATATCCAAGCTGCTGGCTGTATTTATCTGCTAATTCACTACTGCTGCCTCTTTTTACAAAATCTGTTTTATAATCAACAAGCACAATCTCCCCATCTTCTTCAAAAAATGCATCAATTATCCCCTGCATTAATATAGTTTCCTCACCCATATTACCAGGCATATTATAAAGTTCTTCTGCTTTAAGCCCGATTATAAAAGGCTGCTCTCTCTTTAATGTACCATTTTCCTGTGCCATGCACATACGCCTGCAAATACTGCTTTTATAAAATGCTATAAACTTCCTGGTATCAATAACAGAGGCTTCCTCTTCTGTCATATAACCACTATCTGCCATTTCTGTTATAAAACCTTTAAAGTCGAATTCATCATTTAATTTGCCATATGGCAGATGTTCCATTACAAGGTGGTAAAGTGTGCCCTTTTCTGCATTTGATATTTTACTACTATCTTTCATAAAACGTGCTTTAGGCGTAATATCATAATTACGTTCTGTTAAAATATTATCCTCATCACCTGCAATTATTTCTGCTTTCTGTTCTGCTATTCTCATAATCTCTGTAACAGATATTTTAACAGGAATTTTCTGTCCGCTATAATATGGGTATTTATAATTTAACTGCCTCTCTATTTCTTTATACAGATTTTCATTATAAACTGTTTGTATATCCCAGTTTTTTAACAAATTATAATTATTTAAGCTTCTTTCAAGTTCCTGTTTCTCTTCTGTAATAATATCACCCTGTCCTGTCATTTTAATATCAAACAGTTTTTCTGCATTAATCCCCCCATTAAGCAGCACAGGCATAATCCAGTCAAAATATGACTGTGCACCCATAAGGGAAGTCATGCTATGGTTTCCACCCTTATTTCTCCACCTGTCCATTTTTTTACTAACATTTGCTGCTGTACCTGTTAATATTAACTTTTCCTCAGCACGTGTAAGCGCAACATAAAGTATCCTTATTTCTTCAGAAAGTGTATTTTTCTTTATCTGGTTTGCCATAAACTTTTTCATAAGTACAGGCTGTTTTATCCTTAAATCCAAATCAATATAATCAGCGCCTATGCCAAAACTTGCATCAATTATTGTAGATTTCCTTGCATCCTGCAAATTAAAATGTTTGCCCATGCCTGCTACAAATACAACAGGAAACTGTAAGCCTTTACTTTTATGTATACTCATAATCCTTACAGCATTAGTATTTTCTCCATTAACAGAAGCTTCCCCAAAATCAATATTCGATTTATTAAGGCGCTCAATATAATGTGTAAATCCAAATATGCCCCTGTGTCCGTTTTCTGTAAATTCTATAGACTGCTGTAAAAGAATATCAAGGTTTGCTGCCCTTTTCTCACCAGCCGGCATGGCAGACATAACATCATAATATCCTGTTTCTTTATAAATACACTGTAATATTTCATAAACAGAAGAATACTTTGCCATTTCCTGGTAATGCAAAAGCATATTACAGAATTTTTCCAGTTTTTCTGCAAGCTGCTTCCCATTTTTATAGTCTAATGGTATTTTTTCAATATATTTCCGGGCATTAAATTTAAGCCCGTTATATTCTAAATCTTCTTCTTCCATTAAACTAAATTCTTCCACATTATTATATATTTTAATAAAAAGAAGCAGCGCGTCCATATAATTTAATGTACGTGGCAATGCTGCAATACAGGCTAATTCCTCATCTGTTATATTGCATATAATGGAGCGTAGTACTGCCACCAGTGGTATATCCTGCCTGGGATTATCAATAATACGCAAAAAATCCAGTACAGTACAGACTTCTATTGCTGAAAAATATCCCGTCTTTGTATCAGAAAATGCAGGTATTCCCATATCTGTAAGAGTTTCTATAAATTCTTCTGACCACCCGCTTATACTTCTTAATAAAATCACAATATCCCTGTATTCCGTACGCCTGTACCCATCTTTTCCACTTATATACAGAGGGTTGTCTCCTTGTACCATTCCACGTATACAATCACCTATAGATGCCGCTTCAAGAATACGTTTCTCAATATTTTCTGCCTCTTCACTTTTCTGTTCTATAACAAGCACATCTGTTTTTTTAGAAATATTTAAGTCTGTATCTTTATAATTCCTGCCTGTTACAAGCTTTGCATCATCATCATAATTAATACCCCCAAGACAGTCTTTCATAATATTTTCAAAGATAAAATTAGAAGACTCAAGCACAATTTCCCTGCTTCTGAAATTCTTATGCAAATCTATCCTGCGGTACGGGCTGTCAGAAATTGTATAACTGTTATACTTCTGCATAAAAAGTTCAGGCCTTGCAAGACGGAACTGGTAAATACTCTGTTTAACATCACCAACCATAAAAAGATACGGCTTCTGCTCTGGTGCACGGCAAAGGCTTGTCAGTATAAGTTCCTGCACAAAATTACTGTCCTGGTACTCATCCGTCATTATCTCTTCATAAAATTCCTGCAATTCACATGCAACCGGACTTGGCTTTACTTCTCCATCTTCCTTACAGGTAAGTATATTTAAGGCAAAATGCTCCATATCTGCAAAATCCAGAATACCTTCTTCCCTTTTCCTTACAGCAAATAAATCTGAAAAATCTTTTACCAGTTTTACCAGTTCATTTACTAAAGGATACATTGCCTTAATATCAGCAAGCATTTCCTCTGGAGTCTGGTAAAAGAAATTCTTCTTAATAACCTGCAAACCATTTTTCTGGTAACTTTCCCTAAGTGCCTTTACCTCCTCTTTCTTGTCTGGAATAACACTAGGGTCACGTTTTGCAGAAAGCCTTGCAGGATTAAGCATACAGAATGAATTATAATAACCAGTATAGCTGTCTGCTTCTTTTACCATTATAATCTGTTTAATATCAGACTCTATTGCATCACAGTAATTTCCAGGCCCGCCACCGCTATTACATATTTCAAGTGCCTTGTTTGCTGCTGCCAGATAGTCATTTAATGAATTATCTATATATTTTTTAAGTTCTTTCATCCATAAAGTTTCTTCAAACTCTTCCATGCTATTACATGAATACATATCTGCACAACTAGCGAGCCATTCGTCTGGCCATGGATAACTTACAGATATATTATACAGCCTTAAAACAAGGTCTTCTATATTGCTGTCAGTCCTTCCAGGTGAAAAGCTTTCTGTAAAATCAAGGAAATCCTGGTTATTTGTTTCCCGGCTTTCCTTATACCTGCTCTCTAAAAGTTCCTCCATAATATCCGTTTTCATTATTGCAAGCTCATTCTCATCTGCAACCCTGAACGACGGGTCCAAGTCAATTACATGGAAATAATTGCGTATAATATTCTGGCAGAAACTATCTATAGTTGTAATCTGTGCATTATGCAGAAGTGTTGCCTGCCTTTGCAAATGTTCATCATCAGGACTGTCCAGAAGCATCCTCTCTATTGCATCACCAACCCTGCTTCTCATCTCCGAAGCTGCCGCCTTTGTAAAAGTTACAACAAGCAGCCTGTCTATATCAACACGCCTGTTCCTGTCTGATATAATCTGTATAATCCTTTCAACAAGCACCGCTGTTTTGCCTGAACCAGCTGCCGCAGACACAAGTATATTCCTGTCACGCAGGTTAATAACAAGTTCCTGCTCCTTAGTCCATTTTGCATCTCCCATATCTAATCTGCCTTTCTATTTATTATTATCTTCTGGCTCTTGTATTTTATTAAGTACATCATCATCACTTAACTTATTAAGCACACGGAAATTGTTACCTGGAATTCTTACATCAAACCTGCATATATCCCTGTAACCACAATAATCACATGCCGTATGCCCTTCTGTATCATTTTTCCTGTATGGATGTACTTCTGTCCTTCCATCCATAATTTCCTGGCCCATATTTGCAATATTCTTTTGTGTATAAGATATAATATTATCAAAATCTTTTGTTGTAATTGCCTGGGACGCTTTCTTTAAATTACCATCTTTATCAGTGCCAAATGGAGCAATAACTGATGAAACTTTTGCAGGAAGTTCCCCTGTATCTGTTTCAAAATTAGCATCAAGCAAAGGAATTACAGGGTCATCTTCATTTACAATCCCTCTCATTTTAAGGCTCTTTAACATCTCACCTTCAATCTGGCTTTTATCAGGCTTTCCCTCAATTACAGGGTCTGCTATATTATAGTAAAGAACACCTGCTGGAATTACAAGCCTTGTTTCATCTGCTGACTCCATAGCTGCCTTAAGATAAATAACAAGCTGCATCTGAAGCCCATAATAAAGGTCTGAAAGTGACATATCCTTTTTTCCTGTCTTATAATCAACAATTTTTAAATATGTGCACTTATCATCTTTGTGTTCATCAATCCTGTCAATACGGCCGATAAGGTGTATTATATCCTTTTTATTATCCTTAATATTGTCATTATCTTCAGTTATATCAAACTTAAATTCACTTTTAATTGTATCAAACTTTCCTAGTTTCATCTGTTCTGTTACAGCCCATACAGTCCTGTTCAACAGCTTTCTAAGCCTTGTAAGCATATAAGTGTCCCTTTCAGTCTCATACATAAGGCTGTTTTTATATTTGCCAGCAGCTTCATCCAGACATTCATCTGCTTGTTTGTGCTGTTCTTCTTCTGTAAGTTCCCACCACTGTTTTCCATTTTTAAGAAGCTTGTCCGTGTATAACTGTAAAGCTTCATGTACAATATTTCCTATATCAAAAAATTCAACTTTATGTTCTGCCCTTTCTTCAAGGCGCAGCCCGTATTGTGCAAAATATGAAAATGCACATGCAGCATATCTTTCTAACTGTGAAGTGCTTCCACGGAATACTTCATTATAAAGTGCCTTTGCTGCTTTCTGTGAAATTTTACTTTTTACTTCCCGGTAAAAAGAAGCATTTACTAATCTTCCAAGCGTAGTTTTATAGTCTTTATTTACCATATAAAACTTATAAAGCTCACCCCACTGGCTTCCACTGTAATCTGCTTTCCTAAGGCCATTCACAAGATATCTAAGCCCCATATCATTTGATAAAATATGTTCTGCATCATTTCTTGTTTCTTCAGTCTTCACTTTAAGCCCTGGAAACATTTTAATAAATCTTTCTATTATATATGATGGGTTCTGTGCTTTCCCATCATTACCCGTTTCACAATATGTTATATAAAGATGTGACGATGGTTTTGTCATGTTAAGGTAAAGGTAAAACTGCTCCTGGTACACAAGTTCCCTTGATGTTGGTGCAATCTCAAACTCTTCACCTGAGAGAAAAGTCCTCTCTGAGTCTGAAAGAATACCACCACCAGAATTTCCTTTAGGAATATTTATATCATTTACTCCTATAAAGAACAGATATTTAATTCCAGAAATACGTGTCCTTGATATATCACCTGCAACAATCTGGTCAGTACCAGGTGGTATAAGCCCTATCCTTGCTTCCGAAAACCCTGTATCAAGCAATTCCTTAAATTCAGAAAGTTTCATTTCCTCATCACCAAGAAGTTCTACAAGCCTGTCAAATACAGATAATACAATTCCATAAATCTGCGCATACTCACCAGCAAGTGCAAGCTCACCCTGTTCTGTAAATAAATCTGCCTTTTCCATTATAAACCTGTAAAAACCCTGCTCCTCAAAAAAGTTACAGAATACCTCTGCAAAATGCCTTACAGTATGTTTCTTTGGAACTGTTTCCTTATAAAGAGGCAATAATACTTCTGCTATTTTTTCACGTACAGAATTTATAACGCTGTCTGCATATTCTTTTGATTCAGCAGTACGCCTCTGGTACACATAACCACTGTCCCACTCCTTGCCCCATTTTTTATGTCCCCTTATGCCTGTTGCAAGAATAAAATTATCCATAATATCTGTATGTTCCTTAGTAATTCCTGCAAAACTTCCTTTAATGTACCTCATTACATCTTTATAAGCAAAGTCTTTAATTAAAATATCAAGTACAGCATCTATAGCATCAACAAAAGGATTTGAAAGCACACTTTTCTTCTGGTCAATAAAGCATGGTAATCCTGCCTGCTTCATTTCATTGTCAATTATAATTCCATAGGTCTGCAAATCACCTGCTATTATAGCAATGTCTTTATACCTGCATTTCTCTTCCCTAAGCAGATGTTTAATCTCCTGTATAATAAACGAAACTTCATCACCAGGCTGTTTTAACAAATGGATTGAAATTTCACCTGGATTACTATATTTATTCATGTTGTAACGGAATAAATTCTTTTCAAGTGCAGAAAGCGACGGTGCTTTAGAATACCTGCTTTTATCCTCATTTAAACCTGTCCATATATTATCCAGGACTTCAATATTATTTGCATATGCAATATCCCTGAGCTTGCATATTGTTTTACGGCTCATATGGAAAAGCCTGTGCTTTGCACCCTCACTAGTAACAGGTTCACTGGCATCTATTGAAACAGTTACATAAACTTTTTCTGCTGCCTTCATAAGCTCTGCCAGAAGTTTATACTGTAAAGGGGTAAATCCAGTAAACCCATCAAGAAATATAACACTTCCCTTTATAATTTCTGACATATTTGCAATCTCAGAAAATACAGTTATAACTTCTTCAGAAGTTATATAATTATTATTAATATAATTAAGAAATGCCTTGTAAGCTACAGCCATATCTTCAAGCTTTCTTTTAAGGGCAGGTTTTTTATCTGCACTTCCAATCATTCTTCCAAGCATTTCATCATCAATTCCGTATTGTACAAGTTCTGATAAAAAAGATTTTATCTCTGTAATATAACCCTTTTTATGTATATTCCTTCCAAAATATCCAAGTTCATCCTGGCTGTCAAGCAGGACTTTCTTTAATATCATAGTCTTTCCCATATCATCAAGTACAGGTTCATTTCCTGCCCCAAGTTCAGTAAAAACCCTGAAAGCAAGCCTCAAAAAACTCTGTACATCAATATTCATAATGCCCTTTCCAGGGCTTAATTCTACAAGTTCCTTCTGCGTCTGCATTGTAAACTGTTCTGGCACAATTATTATATATTCTTTCTGCGGGTTTCCAAAAGCTTCACTTACAGCCTTATGTTGTATATAGTATGTCTTTCCCCTGCCAGAGCCCCCAAGTATAAATTGTAATGACATCACTTTCTCCTTTAATAAAATGTAATAACTGTTACTTTATTATAACATAAAAGGTGCGTCTTTTACAGACACACCTTTACAAATCATTTTGCCTTATGTTCATCTAAAACATTATCCACTTCATTTAAAATCATTTTTTCTGTATACTGCCCCTCATCTGACAGTACCACTTCATCCAATGATGCACCTGCTGCAAGCTGGTTTGAAATTGACTCAACAGAAGGCCTCATAAGCGGGTACATTGCAGATACTGTATCATCCAGGTTTGTCATTTCCACTGATTTAACCTGTTCCTCATCAAGAACCACTTGCAGGTTAATAACACTGTCGCCTACTGTCATCTCTTTATTATAGATACCAGCTTCATAAATAGCAGTCTTTTCATTATCTGCCCGTTCCTTATTTTCATCCTTACCATCAGGCCAAAACATGAAAAACAATATTATAAGCAGCAGTATGCCAAGGCCTGCAAATATAGCTGTATATATAATTTCCCTCATCTGTAAAATCACTATCCTGGTTCTTGACATAGTACCCTCCCTTTCCAAGAATGATTTACTAGAATTTATTTATACAATATATTCTGTACCTTGTTTTAATATTCCTGTATATTTTTAATTATACCTTTGTAACTGGCTTTGAAGCAACAACACCAAAAAGCTGCCCTCTGTACCTGCCTAATGAACGCACAAGCAGAGTTCCAAGTATACAGCATGAAATAACTTCACCTATACCTACAGTTGCCATAAGAAATGGAATAGTCAAATCCATACCCTTAAAAATAACTGGCGGTACACCATATGCATATTTAAGTACAAATGGTACTATAAGCATATTGGCTATTACTGGAGGAAGAGCCAATGCAAACTTATGGTTTCTTAAAAAATATGTACCAACAGCACCAATTAACGTTGCAAGGCTTCCAAATATTATATCTGGAACGAGGCTTCCTATAAGTATATTAGACAGGAAACATCCTATAAATAAACCTGGCACTGCGGCTGGTGTAAAATAGGGGAGAACAGTTAAGGCTTCCGAAACCCTTATCTGGATTGCCCCTGAAGCAAGATTAAAAGCACTTACAAAATATGTAAGTACAATATAAACTGCTGCAATCATTGCTGATTGTGTGATAAATAGAATTTTTTTGTTCATAATATTAATCTCCTTTAGTTTTGATATGCGGATGGAAGGTCTCGAACACTCGGGTTATTTTTGTATATAAAACAACCAAAACACAACATTTCAGAGTATAACACAATTCTGTGCTGGTTTCAAGATATTTTGTGTGTTTGTGTGGAGTATGTTGTAAGGGTGTCAATGATTGGTAACACTTTACCTTTAAAC
>CAJTRU010000005.1 GCA_910579085.1 uncultured Lachnospiraceae bacterium
AGCCAGTGCTACAATACAATATACTTTTCTGTTTATAATTCCAACATATCCTCATTTCAAGATTAAGAATCACTTTTATTGTCATTGTAGGACAAGTTTTTGCTAATTGCAGATTATAATTTATTCTATTAACAATTTAAGGTCTTGGAACATGGTGGGATTCTGCTGCCATATGTCTTCCTCTTTTTCTTTCTTTTTTCATTTTCTTTTCTTCTTAAACCCTTGTAAATACTGGGATTAGAGCCATTCTTGACAGTCCTGCTGCCCTTTAAAAACCCAATATCCTCCTCTTCCTTTTTGATTCTGTTTATGCTTTCTTTTTTCCTTTAAAGTCTTATAGAATGAGTGTTTCCAGCCTTTTTATATGATATCATATATGGCAATGTTTTTCGTATTTATTTCTGTGTATATACAAGAGCAATCCTCCTCTTCTTTTTTATCATTTTTATGTTTCATTTTTTCCTTCAAAGGCTTACAGAATGGAGCTTTTCGGTACTTTTTGAGAATGAAAGTGGAGAGAAAAGTGACAGAAAGAGGAGGATATTTCTTTTATTTTGAGATAAAAATAGTGGCAGCAGTTGTGTATGGAGAATATACAAGGTTCGATTTAATTGAGTCAAGATACCAAGGTAAGGATATACAAACTGTGCTGGATATGAAAGAAAGACAGAAAGAGATTATCAACATGGAACAGCAGCAAAGTATACAATCTGAGATAGACCTTGTTTCGCACATACAAGCCATTAAGCATAATGCAGCAACAGAAACAAGCCCTGATGTGAAAAACATGAGGGAAACAAGGGAAGAAGAAAGGAAGAGGAAACATATTAATTATGCAAAGGAGGCAGGATTACATGACAACTGATTTTTCAGAAATGTTGCCCAAAATGTTGTTTGGGGAGGAACTTAAAACAGAACTGGAGGCTCTTCCAGAATATGATGAAGCTTTCAGGGAACTGGATGCAGGGGCAAGGCTTTTAAAACTGCCTGATATCTACAGGATATTCATACCAAATGATATGGCATATGAAATTTACCATAAATTATATTCCATGGTTTCTGTATCAATGCAGAGAAAAGGGACTGCTGAATCAGTAAGGCTGCTGAATGCTGCAAAAAGAGGCCATGAAGAAACAGGAATCAGTAGTGGTTATGCCATCCATGAATATAAAGGGGTAGCAACAGGCATGACATCAGCAACCTGTATAGGTGTATCAGGGATTGGCAAGACAAGCTGTTTACAGGCTGCATCAGGGCTTTGTGGAGGGACCATTGAAACAAAACTGCCTTACCGGAAACTGGTTCCTGTACTGGAGGTAAGCTGCCCATTTGACTGCAGCTTCAGAAGCCTGTGTTCACAGATACTTGCAAAGCTGGATGAGTGCCTTGGGACAGATTATTACCAGAAATCATTAAAAAGGTCCATCAATGCAGAACAGGTAATGCAGATGGTCTGCAACCTGGCTAATATCCATATAGGGGTACTTATTATTGATGAGATCCAGATGATAATTGAAAATAAAAGTGGAACCCAGCTGTACAGGATGATACTGCAGTTAATAAATTCATCAAATATCTGTGTCTTAATGTGTTGTACCCCGGAATGTGTGCCATTTTTTGGACAGAACCCACAGATGGCGAGGAGGATGGCAGGGCTGCAGTATGGCCCGATGATGTATGATGTGCATTTTAAGGAATTCTGCCAGACAGTGTTTTCATACCAGTACACTAAGAATAAGACAGAACTTACAGATGGGATTCTGGAATGGCTGTACGAACACAGCGGGGCAGTCCCAGCCACTGTCACAGCACTTATATACAGTGCACAGGAAATCTCTATCCAGAATGGCAGTGAGAAACTGGATATTGCTGCCCTTAATGCTGCATATGATAAAAGAATGAAGATGCTGCCTCCTTATATTTTACCAAATATAAAAATGGATAAAAAGTATGCAGCACAGCCAAAGCAGCCGAACAGAGCAATGGAAAAGACAATTCCAGCAGATGCAGTGCAGATTTGATATTGAGTCACTGGTTGTATCTGCAAAGAAACAGGGAGAGGATACCGTTGAAATGCTGGGCAGGCATATACCAGTCATGGAGGTAGTGCTATGACAGGGTTTATGCCAGTTATTTATCCAAATGAACTGGTCTACAGCTGGTTTTGCAGATATTATGTACATTCAGGGTATCCAACTAACAGAATGGCCTTAGAAGATATATTGTACAACAGACATAATAATCCAAGCAAAGAATTTATAGGACATCTGAATCTAACAATGGAACAGATAATCAAAAACATGTACCCAATAGATAAACTGGTCCTGGAGCATACTATGTTTTCATAATATGCGAGATTTATTGGATGTCCAAATAAGAAAGATGCACTGTACCGTTTAGGCAATGATTTTTGCGATGCACACCAGTTGTTTTCCATTTTGCCAAGGAATGAAGCAGATAAATATTTAAAGTATTGCCCATTGTGTGCAGCAGATGACAGAAAGCAGTATGGTGAAGCATACTGGCACAGGAAGCACCAGATAAGGAATATGAATGTGTGTAACAAACATAAATGCAGGCTTGTAAAATCAACAGTTCCTGCAAAAAGTGAGCAGTCATTTACACTTAATCCTGCTGAAATTTTTGTGCATGATGCTATGGTTAAGCTTGATGTAAATTCATTGGAAATGGAATTTGCATCCTATATGGAACAAATTTTTGAAGCCCCTATGGATTTTGGGAATGATATAGCAATTGACATTATACTTTACTATGGACTTGAAGGAAAAAATATATGTCTTTAACAGGAAAGACAAGAAATACCAAGATGCTTGCAGAAGACATACAAAAATATTACAAGAAGATTGGCTTGAATGATGTTGCCAGTATGTACCAGATCCAAAGGACATTATTAGGAAACAGGTGTGATTTCTCAATAGTATGCCAGATAGCATTTTATTTAGGCATTTCTATTGACAGCCTGCTTCATCCTTCACTTTCAGAAAAACAGATTCTGAATGTACAGGAAACCAGATGTTCCAAGGAAGAAAGACCAGAGGACTGGAATCAGTATGATGAAGATATGGTGCCAGTACTAGAGAAGCTGCCAGTGATATTTACCATGGCAATATTAACGATACAGGCAGACCAGAGAGGGTTTCTGAAAGACTGGTATATAGGCTGGCAGGAATACCAAGCCATAGGCTGGAAAATATACCCAAGTGTCGTGAAGTATTGGGCAGGTATAAAGAGTCTTATGCTCAAAACTGGGCAAGGAGGCTTGTATGAGCATATCAGAAACTTAAGAATGAGAATGGAGGCAGGCCTGTTTTCTGGTGTGACATACGAGAAATTTCAGGTGTTAAGAAGAAGAATGCTGATGTGATTATACCATTGTTAGGACAGTATGCAGACAAAACTGATGCAGATGCAATCAAGTCGTTAATTGAACCAGAAAATGATATAAATATGGAAGATGATAACTGAATTGCATGTATGGGTATTTTGGCTGGTTGAAGACAGTAACTTCAAATAACAGAACAGATTAATGGTATGCTATTTGAAGGAGGACGATATAGACTATTCTATTTTTGTAAAAATTAACTTGCATTTTTATTTGATAAAACATAATTAAGAGCATGCAGTGGCAATTGTTCTTTACAGAAATATTTACAAATGTAGTGATATAGGGAGTCCTATATCTTTTGGATTATGTAATGATTTTGTGGTATATTGTAAGTATCAATTGGATAAATTGTTGTTTTCTGTAGTATAGAGTTTGATTTTATGGTAAGATGCAAGTATCAGTGTTATAATATAACTAATAAAATTAAGCAATAGACAGGAGTATAGTTATACTGGCATAGTATAAAGAGTATTATGATGGGATTCAGATAGCAATGGATAAAAATGTTAATTTGAAAGTTGGGCAGGAAATCATTTTGTTATTCTTGATATACAAAAAAGTAAAAGAGGTAAATTGATTTAAGGCAGTATGTGGGAAGATGTGAAAAATATTCTACACAGATGCACAGGAATATATAAGGGAGTCAAGAACAGATAACAAAATATAATAATTACTCTTTATTATAAGCTTTGGCTGATGTTAAGGAAAAAACTAATATTTTTAATAAGTGATATTTATAGGGAGGAATGAAAAATTTTTATTTATAATATTATAAATGCTACTAAAGCTGAGGAAAAAATTATTGAAAATATAATTAATTATATTCAGGTAAAGTATTCAGATAAACTTATAGTGGAAAAGTTAAAAGAAATAGAAATTGTAGATAAGTTGTCTGGAGATGCTAGTGGCAGAACTGTCCGAGAAAAAATTTTTTTATCTCGTCAAAATGGACTTGATGTATTAGAAAATAAATCATATCAAAAATCAAATATGTTTTCCAATATTGATGTGAAAAAATTGATTAGTATAATTTATCATGAATTGTGGCATGTTAATACATGGGATAAATATGAGGATATGTATGAATATGTTTTAGATGAGAATAATGATATTTGCACTATTTATGCATTTGTATATTGGATTGAATATATTTCACATATAGAAACAGTTCATATGGAAGTGCCAGAAATAATGTTAGAATTTTGTAATAAATTTTCTCATGAAAAATGGTATGAAATTGAATATGCATATTCGTATTTTATTAAAAAATTACCTTATTTTTTAGCTCGTGCGAAATATTTAGATAAATTAGATGATTTTATAGAACAAATTAGATACAATGAACTTAAAGAAGCAGTTATAAAATTTAATGTTGTGTCGGATGAACTTTATAAAAATAAAGATTCAAAAGAAATAGAAAAAGCGATGACTATAAGAAAAATGATAGATGAGTTGTTTAGCTAAAATGATTGTTATAATATTGAATATCTTTTAGTCAATTAATTAACTCGTTGTGCTAGTTGATTAATTACTTATAATCAACATATTGTGTTACTTATATATTGATTGTACATAATGATAATATTTCCAGTCGCTTGGTCAGGCTTTTAATGTAGCAAAAGCTTTTTTCTAAACTATAACATATCTTGGTTAAATATTAGCTTACAAATCAATATTTAGTATTTTTAAAGTATACAAGCACAAAATATAGAAATTATTATTGAGATTTAACTAGCACAACAGGTTAATTAAGTTTTCATGTAATGATAGATACTAAGATCAATATTCATCAGTTTTTATTTAGCATATATTTAGGTACATATAGAAAAATAATATATTAAAATTGATATTAGTAATATCGAAATATATGAATGTTTTTGATGGAGCAGTTGATTTTCTAAATGATATGCAGGACTGCATAGATGCCTAATTAGTTGTATGAATGTTAGTTGCTATATTGTCTATAAAAAGAAGGAGGCATGGCTTGAGGATGCAGGCTGTAATTATGGTTATGACATGTACATGTCCCTTATTACAAAAAGAGTTCTCCACTTTGCAAAGTTCTACCAGATGAAGTTCTGTATCTCCGATTTAGGAAAAGAAGATTTCTTTAAGGCTACAATGCAGTTGTAGTGTATTGGTATAATAATGTATACAGAGGTTTGCCCTGGTACAAACAGGAAGATTAAATGTTTCTGTTTGTACCAGGGTTTTCTTGTATTATGTCCAAAAACAAAGCAGTTTCTTTTCTAGCTGTAGTATTATATATGGATAATGAAGCTACTACAAACTATTCCTGTTCTTCATTGTCTACAGTCTGCAGGTCTAAATGTAATGAATTTAATCATGTGGCATACAGTGTTCTTTAACAATGGAAATATATTTTATTAGAGAAGTCTGTTTTTGGTAATAAGAAAAGCCTTGTTTTTTAAAAACAAGGCTTGGAAATCACTGATAATACATTGCCTGTCCATAGTACAAGTAAATTACTAAGATGAAGAAAAAAATAGGATTCATCTGGACAGAGGAAAATAAATTATACAGCAGCCTGTTTCTTGCTTAAAGCCTGCAAGTCTTCATTCCAGTCTTTGTTTACAGGAAGAATATACTCCAGTTCAAAATTTCTGTTACGACACTGTTGTCCAGCATCATCATTATCTACTGCAAGTACCAGTTTATATTTATAGCTTTTTAACCTGTCAATGGCAGGCTGCTTAGCAACACCAGCAATACTAATGTAATAGGCATCTTCATGATTCCCTTGTATTTTATGCAGTTCATAAAGGCTTATAGCATCAATTGCGGCCTCACAGATATAGCATTTAGATGCATGTTTTGAGGTTCTGCACCACCAGAATCCATCATGTCTGCTGTTAGGTACTATCCCATGGAAGGCTTTTCCAAAGGTATATGTACCACGAATCTCTCCGAAATTTCTTTCAGCATTAATAAATACAATATTGTTCCTGTTTTTTTCCTGGTACATGATTTTCTGGTTGACCAGCATCTGAATGGTTTCAGCAGATATGCTCCTGTTTAATAGGTAAGCGAAAAGATTCTTGTACATCCCATTTACAGGAGATGGAAATATCAGAGGGACATTCCTTATTCCATCCTGTTGTATATGTATAGGATTGACTGCTACAGGTTCACCAGACAATGTACTTACTGCATCAAGAAATGTATACCCCATGTATTTGGTTATATAATCTATGGAGTTTCCAGTTTCATCATTAGAAAAATCCTTATATCCATTGTAACCTTTTTTGATGGAAATACTATGGTTGTTCTTCGGTCTGAGGCTGTCGCCCTCATGTTTAAAATCAGAATCATGGTATTTTACAAGAAAAGCATACAAGTCAGCATGTCTTGCTGCTTTAACCTGTTCTTTCAAATTATTGTCAGACATATTCTAACACCTCCTTAATATTAATATGGTAGAAACTGCACCGGATGCATATAATTCTGTATAAAAATTTGTAATTATATCAATATTGTCAAATTATAGCTTTAGAATGCCACTGTTTTTGAAATTTTCAACATATGAAGCAAACTGGTTTTTGTAATTCCAGACAATATTGGACTCTGTTGGCAGATGATGCAGCATTAACATCCGGGTTAGTATCCCTTGCTGCTGGATAATTATCTGTTCTGCCGTATTGAAGATACCCAGAATAATTTAATTTTTTTTCCATCACCGTGGTTTTTATAAACTGGAGTGGCAGCAAAACAAGCTGTCCTCTTCTGCATGGAAGTGGCAAGAAGCTGAGTACTTATGGTAACACTGTAATTAGGTAGGGAATGTTCTGTAACCCAAGGTTTTAATGCCTGCCGAAGGAGGTATAATGGATTTGAATCTATGGTCGGTAGGGGGGCATTAAAGTGTAACAGTTTATGTTACTAGCTGTAAAGTGTCCAGTCTATGAGGATGTACCTGAAGCGGAGATTCTGCTGAATACTCTAAAGTCTCCTGACAGGATAGTTACTTATCTTGGTAATCTGGAGCGGAGCGACCTCCTCCTCTTTAAACATTGTATTCCGAATGGGTACTTGTGGTAATGTAAGTGAAGAATATTCTGTACCCGGAGGTTTTAATGCCTGCCGGAGGAGGTATAATGGATTTGAGTCTGTGGCCGGCAGGATTCCTGCAGAATTAAAGTTTTTGCTGTTAATAGAAAGGTATTAATAAAAGTGTCAGATATTAAAAAAGTGCCAAATTAAAAAAATATTTTTATGTTTGGCATAATGAATAATAAAGAGGCGAATTTGGGGCTGGATGTCAAAAAAGTGCCAGTTTTCAAGGGTTTCCAGACTTTTTTACTTCGTTTCAAAGTTGCATGAACTATGCAACTACATAGTTTCAATAGAATGAAACAAAGCCTCTGACAGACTATAAAAACCATTAGTAACATCTGCAGCCCAAAATAGAAAATGGCATTTTTACTTAATTATAACTATAGGCTTCCATATATCTTTCCGATGTATCTAAAATTTCTTTTGTTTTTATAAAATTGGCAAAATTTTTCTAAAAAACAAAAAATTTTATGCCATCCAGTAAAAAACTTCCATATTAATTGTGAGCAAAAGAATTTCAAAAATCAGCTTTTGCAGTATCATTAGATGAAACATCCTTGTCCCATTAAGTATTAGGTTTTTGCTAATGCAGGCAATATAGAAGGGACAGGATGTGCATGGGACAGATAAAAGTCCAAGAGAGGAGACTGTATGAAAAAAGAAACAGAATTACAAATATTACAGCAGATTAATGCTGCCTCAGAGAATACGAATCAAAAGTCAGTGGTAACAAAAGAAGAACAGCAGTTTAAGGACGGGTTTGAAGAGAATAACAAGAAAGAAAAAAGAATGGAGAAGGAAAAAGAATTACAGGATATTGCAAACTGCAAAGAAGTGATGGATGCATTATTCGGTGCAAGGGAAGCAGCAGAAACAGCAGTATGCCATATGAATGAAGTACCTGCTGATGGGGAAGATATCGAAGACCTGCTGTTAAAACAGACCAAAGTTAAATCAGCCCAGGATTTTTTATACTATATGAGTCTGGTTGGAATGAAAGAAGCAAAAAAGAAGAAGAAGAAGGAAGCACACAAGAGTCCATATAATGATTTTATCCAATTAAATAATAAGACAGTTGGCAGCCTGATAGACCTTGTGGATAAGAATCCGCAGGCTATGAAAGTACTCTTGTTTATTATGCAGAATATGGACGGGTACAATGCCCTTGTATGTTCTTATGCTGTACTTCAGGAAAGATTCGGGATTTCACATGCAACTGTTTGGAGACATATCAAATATTTAAAGGAACATGGGTACATATATGCACAAAAAACAGGGTCATCCAATGTTTATATTCTTTCACCAGAACTAGCATGGAAGTCATGGGGAGCAAATCTTAAATATTGTAAATTTCCGGCAAATGTTATTCTTTCTTATAATGAACAAAAAGAACAGGATAGTAAAAGGAATATAAAGAAGAAGACAGGAAGGCTGGAATTAAAAGAGCCTGTAGATAAATTTGAGCTTGAGTAATAAATAAGTTTTTCGGTAAAAGGAAATGGGGAATTTGTATTCACGAATATATAAAAGTCTGCTTTTCTTCCCCATTTCTTTTTATTTTCTTCCAACAGAATGAGAATATATAAAAATGTGTAATAAGTTCTACACAATTTGATCAGCCACAAATATAATAGAGTTGGGTTTACATCAATCTGGATATTGGTATTACATTTTGTGCTTAGATTTACTATAAAAATTTAGAAGATTTTGTATATTCGTTCCCCTATATTTTTGCTGTTTGTGCATAGGACAACATTTTTATCAACTGTTATGTTTATTTTTTGCTATTAAAATAAGGAGAAATTAGATATATGATAGTGCTAGTACTTAAAATTATGGGAAAACAAAGAAAAATGCAAGATAAATGAAGGAATGGGAGGAGGATTTTTGGAGAGTTAGTGAGAAATTGTAATGAAAATATCTCTAAAAAGCTGTGTTAAAAAAAGCTTTTGAAAAGGAAATTGCATCATGAAAGTTGCATATGCACCAGATGCCTGTCTGGCATTTAAAAAAATTGATTTTTCATCTTTAGCTGATGTTTAAGTTAGGATTAATCGCATCAGCTATACTTGATGCAATTTTGCAGAAACAAAAAAATTGTGACATCATCTATAAGTGATGCATTTTTCAAAATTTAAAGAGGTTTATGGCATCAGGTATATATGATGCTTTTTTCAAATTTTGAAAAGGTATAAGACATCAAGTATAAGTGATGTCTTATCATAGAAGCAAACATCACCTATAATTGATGATTATCCTTAAAATGCTTCATATCAGCTTTACCTGATGTCTTCAAGCTCATTTTCTCAAATTTTTAACTTTCGTAGTCCATGATAATATGATTTCACCAACAGGAAAGAACCCTGTCGGAAAAATAGAAAAGGAGGTTTTCAATAATGGGTGCAGATTTAAAGGATTATCTTACAGGTGAAGAAAGGAGGCAGATGGATGCTCTGCTGGCAAAGGCAGAAGAAAGAATGAAAGAGAAAGGAGAGGATGGCTGCTGCAATGGGCAGTTGCTTTTAATGGCATGCCAATGCAAGTGCAAACAGGTGCTAGAGAAGGAGGAGGAAAAGGAAAGATTTGAAAATGATATAAGGAAGCTTTTTTCTGATATTTGTAATTTTTGCAAGGGACATGACATGTGCCTTGAATATTGCCAGGACGAGTTGCCTTTTCCATGATTTGAAATTGGATACTAAAAATGATAATGTCAAAGTTGATGAAGTAAGAAAAGCTTATAATCAAGGAAAAATGGACATTCTTTGTTCCCTGGCTGAATATGAGATTATTTCAATGGAAACAGCTTCTTACTTAGCAGGATTAAGCAGTGGTTTGTTTGAGAATGAGCTTCAGAATTGGAGGGATGCACAAAATATGGAATAATTTGGGTACAAGGAGGTGGTGATAATAAAAGAGAACTCTGTCTGTGCTGGTAAAGGGTGCAGGCAGGGTTTTATAATAAAATAAACCAATAAGAAGAGAGTCATTCAGAAAGGATGGCTTTTTTCTTCGTTCAGTCAAAAATACCATATTTAATTTATAAAAAATAAAAAAGGGGGATTTTTGTGATGGATGAAAATAAGATAATAATGTTATGCCAAATTGTTAGCAAGATTATTGATGAGAATCAGTTACCAGATGAGGATGCAGTAAGAAAAATTCTGGAGGAAAAGGGAAAGAAAGAGGAGTATAGCAAGATTTGTTTGGCAACAGTCATAGAAAAAGAGTTGGAAAAAGCAATAGAATCAGGGCAGATATGCGAGGAACATGTAGGGTTATACAAATCAGTTTTTGAAAAAATGATTAGAGAAAGTGAAATTGGAAACATGCCTGCTTCAGAACTTTCTGATATGCTAATCAGAAAATTTGTGTTACAAGCAGAAAAGACATATGAAATGGACAGAACCCGGCTGAAGTGTTTTACAGGGATGCTACAGACTGGGTTGAATAAAATGTCAGAGGAGGATATGCTGGATTTTGTTCCAGTAAAGCATGCCTATAAAGAGTATCTGGGTTCAGAGAGCGAAATTCAATATATACATAATCCTTATACTCCAGAAGAAACAGAAAGAATTAATGAATGGATAGAATTGCATCCTGGTGACATTAGAGGCTTGGCTTTGGGGCTATGGTTTACTGGCAATATTACATTAATGGAAATTGCAAATCTGAAAAAGAAAGATGTACATAATGGTCTCTTTAAAAAATGGGAAAGAGCCCGGTTTATTTCAAAAGCATTGAAGCTGCATTCTCAAAGAGGAGATTATGTATTTATGGTAATAAATGGTGGACAATTGGAAAAATTTACCCCACAAGGTTTTATGATGAAATTATACCATATCTGTAACAAATTAGGAATCAAATATAGAAAGATTAATAAAGATGAAGCGATGGTATGCAAAGAATGATAAGGATTCTGATGCAGGTTTATTAAAAAATAAACTGGTGGTATATAAATGCCACCAGTAATTTTTTTGCAGGAAAAACTAGAGAGGTGAATTTCTCCTGCAATATTAATATGATATTTTATTTGCAGATAATAGAGGAATGTTCAGCTTCATATTGATGTACTAATTTATAAAAGGAGTTAGATTTTAATCCTAAAGATTTCATTGTATTTACAGCAGTGCTTTCTTTTCGTTTCCATTTGATGTAATATTTTTCAAAATTTTCTGGAAATTGGACGGGTGGTCTTCCGATACAGCGGCCAGTTTTTTTACTTACCTTTTTACCAGTTGCTTTATCGAGAGGCATAGCTGCCAGCCCTTCAGCCTGTCGTGAACGAATAGTTAATCTTTCATTCTCAGCAATTGAGGCCAGAACTTCAATGAGGATATTATTAATCATGTCTAATATCCATTCCTGCCCCTCAGCAATATCAGCCATAGTGGAAGGAATGTCTAAAATTTTGACACGAACCCCAAGTCCTGAAAAATACTGAAGCTCCTTTTTAGCTTCCTCTTTGCTCCTCGAAAACCTGTCAAGAGATTTAACATACAGGGTATCTCCTTTTACCAGTTTACCAATTCCGATTTTTAAAGATTGGTATCCAGGGCGGTTGAAGTCCTTACCACTGGCTTTGTCTGTTACTATCATATCCTCTTGGACATATTTACTCAAAGCTATAAGTTGTCTGTCAAGATTCTGTTCCATGCTACTGACTCGTGCATATCCTACTATTTTTCCCAACTAAACCCTCCTTTCTGTTTGTAAAAGTTCTGTGCATATACAAATATTTGCAAATTCTGTACATGGTATTTTACAAATAAATATTGCACCTGTTTAGGTTATTTGTTAAAGTGTACTTTTGCAAATATTATACCACCAGTCAGAAAGAAAATTTTTTTGCAGAAATAAATAAAAATACAAAATGTATGACTTTTTTTGAATTTTTTTTGCCATTTATAAAAAATCTTCCATATTAAAAATGATTAATTAATAACATAGCTGTATGTACTGACAGCTTTGTAGTGAAAAGGAGATGAAAATATTATGTTTACAATAACTAAAGAAGAGTATAGGGAAATTTCTGGTTTAATCTCAAAGTATTGTTGCCCCTGCACCAGCAAAAATTGGTATTGTGCCGAAGCAGAATGTGACGTCCATATGATTTGCGAAATCCTGTGTGATCATGTGGAGTGGGATGATACAAAGCAGGATGGAGAAAAAACTGACTTGGATTTGATTGAAAAAGAATTAGGCATAGATTTGGATAATGACAAACTTCCATTCAGGGAATAACAGTGGATATTATAGTATTATTTCGGCCATGCCAGAATGACAGTCAGTTGTTCAACAGATATGGGATTATTCAGTAATAAAAAAGCAGCTATGTGTTATCTTAGTATAACCAGTTGAACACATAGCTGCTTTATTTCATATATCTTAATTAGATGGCTCTCTTGAGTGAATTGTCAAATACATCAGTTTCTTGCTTTCTTCGGAATCTTTTATCAGATTTTTCTTTTATTTTGTTTGTTTTAATCATTTTCGCTGCATAGGCTTTTTTTCTTTTTGCCTGTCTTTCATAATACAGAATCTCCATTGAATCCATGCCAATGTCCTTTAGTTTTATTTTTTGTGCCATAATCAAATCCTCCTCTTATTTATTTTTCTTTCTTTTAAAATGAATTATATTTTGAATCAAAATACCGCATAACATCATAGGACTGATATAAGGGTAATCTTGTAATGTGTTTGGGCAATAGGGCGGGAATTTTTTTGATAAAATTTTTTTTAAAATTTCTTTTCATTATAGAAAAATCTACCATATTAATTGTGATTAGTTAATTGCTGTGTTATTGGCAGCACAAAAATAAGCAAGGGGGATAATATTATGGATTTAATAACTCAGGAGCAATTTGATGAAATTGTGGAGGTAATATCAAAATACTGCTGTTGTCACTGCTCACCTTTTTATTGTTACGAAGCTGAAGATTGTGATATATTGGATATTTATGAAATTTTAAATAGACATATTGAAAGAGAACCTATAAACGAGGAGGAGGAGAAACTTCCATTTGAGCTGGATGATGATGAACTGCTATAGAGATTTTTATTTTTCTGAAAAAGTCATATTTTTAATGAATTAAAAATTTCAAAAATGGAGGTACTTAAAATGTGCAGATATGGAGATATTTACATTGCCAATAAGAATGTAACAGATAATTTACATTATGAAAAACAGACGGTTCTGGTGGCTTCAAATGATAAAGTTAACAAGAGTTCACCATTTATAACTATTCTGCCAATAGCTGATGCAGAAAAACAGAACAAACTACTGAGTTGTATATTCATTGGCAGTTATGGGATGTCTGAGAAAAACACTGCAGTAGTTGGACAAATAACTACCCTAAATAAAGATCAGCTTTTAGTAAAAGTTGGCAGCATCCGAGGGACTGTTTATGCTAGGCAGGTAAGTCAGGCGATAAAATCATATTTAGGTTTATGATTGATGAACAAATCTATGTGAAATCTAATATTGCTATACACTTAAAAACCCTGGCAAGTTGTATTTGCCAGGGTTTTTTGTAAAGATTAATTTGTAACAGATGCTACAGCTTTCCTCCTCTGCCTTTTTTTGATTATAACAGGTTCTTTTGTTTTAATGCTTTCCTTTGTAATTGCACATTTTGAAATATTGTCTTTATTATCAGGGATGGTGTACATGACTTCAAGCATTATATCCTCTAAAATGCTTCTTAACCCTCTAGCCCCAGTTTTCTTTTCAATAGCAAGTCTCGCTATTTCATAAAGTGCTTCTTCCTCATAAATAAGATTTACTCCATCCTGTTTAAATAACATCTGGTACTCCTTTGTAATAGCATCATCTGGTTCTGTCAGTGCTCGGACCAGCTCATTTTCTGATAATTCCTCAAGTGAGCAAAGCACAGGAAGCCTTCCAACCAGTTCTGGTATTAGACCAAATTTGACAAGGGCTTCAGATGACGAGCCAGGAGCTTTTTCTTCAGGTGTTTCAGCATCTGTATTATTGAAACCTATCGTTTTTCTGGTTGAAAAGTTATCAAATAAACCCTCGAATGCCCCTCCGCAGATGAACAGTACATTTGTTGTATCAAATAGTATGGTTTCGCTTTGTGGATTTTTTCTTTCAAAATTAATAGGCACAGATATCTCAGTACCTTCAATTAGTTTTAATAGTGCTGTTTGCACACCTTCACCAGATACATCTTTTGTATGGCTTTTGATTTTGTCAAATCTTGCAATCTTATCTATTTCATCAATGTATACGATTCCCTTCTGGGCTAATTCAATATTACCATCCGCCATTTGTAATAGCCTTTGCAGACATATTTCAACATCTTCCCCAACATATCCAGCTTCGGTCATACTGGTTGCATCTGTAATTACAAATGGAACATTCAGTATATTGGCAAGTGTTTTTGCTAGAAGTGTTTTTCCGCACCCACTTGGTCCTGCAAGTAGAATATTAGATTTCTTAATTAACCCACTTTCGTCATGTAACCGCTTATTATGGTTATATATTGCAACGGATAGGACTTTCTTCGCATAATCCTGCCCAATGATAAACCTGTTTAATTCCCTGTGAATCTGACTCGGTATTAAATCAAATACAACATTATCAAATCTTGATTTTCTTTTTATAATTTCCATATTATAGGCATTTTTCCAGTGTTGTCTCAGGTCGCTGGCTGCTCTTTTATTTATTTCTCCATTGATGACTGAAACTGCTAGTTGGGCACACTTATCACAGATATATATTTCATCATTGACAGGGCTTTTAACCATCTGTTTCACCTGCCTGATAGTTCGTTTACAAAAAGCACATGTTTCTTCTATACCTATCCCCTCCTCTCCATTTTTAGAAATTATATCATTATGTTTATGGTTTTGGATTTGGCAGAAATGCAGTAATGAACAAAACGAAACCCTATGCGATATCGCATATACGATAAAAAATCTGATTTTAAAATTAATAAGCTCAATGAAAAAAGTGGAAAAGCTGTTGATTGTGGTTTTTGCAAAAGCTTAGTTGATTTTTTTGTGATAAGATATAATATAGAAAAAACAAAAACAGGGGAAAAAGAGAGGAGGATGTAGGATATGGATCCGTTTACAAAGAAAATTTTGAAAGCAATAGGTATTTATATAATTTTTGCGGTTATATTCGTTGCTCTATTTCAGATAGTGTTTATGCTTGACCTGATACCGTCAAGTAGTATGGAAAATACAATAATGACAGGAGATGTTGTTTTTTTTACTAAATATGATGTAAAACAAGAGGATATTGAAAGATTTGATATTTTTGTATTTGTACCACCAGATAATCCTGATATTACTTATATCAAGATGGTTATCAGTCTTCCTAGGGGGTGAAAATTATTTGTCTGCTGGCAATTTGTCTAAAAATTAATAAAATACTGCTGAAATTAGGTTTATTACATTTAGCTTATATAAAAAATTATATGTTTAACAAAAACTTACAGCTATTATTAAGCAAAATATTATATTGCCTTTACATTTACTTTATCCATGTTAATATACATGCTATGCATATGAAATCAAGGTATGTAAACCCATGTTTGTCATAATGTGTTGCAATCATCCGAAAACTTTTTAGTTTATTAAAAAACACTTCAACCAGGTGGCGTTCCTTATACATCAACCAGTCACATTTCCTTTATTCTTTTGCAGTTTTTCTTGACGGGATTATTGGTTTCACTCCACGGCTGTATATGTAATCTGTAAGTTTGTTGCTGCCATACCCCCTGTCAGCAAGTACATAACTTCCATTTATATTTTCCAGTAATGGTATTGCATAGTTTATGTCATTCCTCTGGCCTTCACTTAACATTATATATACAGGGTAACCATATGCATCAACTACTGCATGGATTTTTATACTGTTACCTCCACGGCTGTGGCCTATTTCTATAGCATGCCCCCTTTTTTATGTGTACCAGGACTGTCCTGGTGCGCCTTTACAATTGTTGCATCCAGTGAAAGCTCACTAAGCTCTGCTTCCAGACTTAAAATATGGAATATGTTGTCAATAACCCCGTCTTCTGTCCATTTACGGAAACGGTTGTATACAGTTTTCCATGAACCATACCTTTCTAGAAGGTCCCTCCATGCTGCACCACTGCACGCAAGCCAGAGCATAGCATTTAACATAGAACTGTTATCTTTTAATGGTTTCCCTGGTTTTCCTGTATTTTCTTTTGGAAAAAGTTCTTTAATCTGTTCTCATTCATAATCAGATATTTCATAACATCTTGCCATGGCAGACACCCCTTTTTTCTTTTCATTATATCATAAAAAGAGTTTTTAAACACATGTTTTGTGCACTTTTTAATTTTCAAACACCCTCTAGTGAAACGATAGAAGTAAGGCAAGGTAAAGTAAAGTATATGCAGATGGAATCCAATTGGATGATTCATTTATAAATGGTTCTCAGAACCATGTAGGAGATGGATTGTATGAAGTGTCAGAAAGCTGTTATTTCTTTTTAGATGATAACTGAAACAATTCTAAGGATAGCAGATTTTGGGAGAATCCATATGTAATTATTAATGACATTCAGATCAAGGCAAAATGTATTATATTCCTGTTTTCTGATGTAGATTCATTAAGTTATAACTAAGATTTTTGAAAGGCAGGAAGAGTGTTTAATGTGATATCGTATAACAAATCTCCCTCTTTTTTCTTTCATTTTTGCCAAATAATGTTCTCTTAATATATAATACGATAAAAAGTATATCATTTTTTTCAGATATGCAGATCTGTAAATTTGTAAATATGCAAACCAATAAAATTGCAATCATATTTATATGTAAAATTGAAAACAGATAGTTTTGTATATCTATTAATGATTGTTATAAAAACAATATTCTGTTGTTACTTAATATTCATTGTTATTATTCCGTTAATTCTCTAAAGAATAAGTCAAATAATATTTCTTCTGTTTTAAATAACTTCTTAGATTGGTATATAATTGATACTTTGTCTTGGTCAGTTTTCTCTTGGTAAAGTGTAATTAGTAGTTCCAGGCAGTTTTTAAAATCCTTCTCCAATTTATCCTTTGGCATAGGTTTAAATTTATATGGATATGGTTTTTAAAAGTCCTAATTTTCACTAATATAACCGTCCTAGGTAGGATAAAGTTCTAAAATGTATAATTCATAAAAATAAAGTTATGTGTTAAATTGTGTCCAAATTATTGTTATGGAATGTATTTGGATACAGTTTTAGTATACCAACTACAAAATATTGTATTTCTGCTGCTGATGGTATGGAATCTATTTCGAAAGTATTTTCTTAAACTTTTCCTCTTCTTCTTTTTATATATTTTTCCAGTATATTTTTATAGATATCAGATAGTCTTTTTTGATCTATACTAAATGTATTTTGGTATGGATAGTTTTTAAAAATATTAATTATCATATTGAAATTTGAGAAAATAATAGAATAGATATGAGATATGTAGGTTAATGGTAATATTTTTAGACGAATTTTGTTGTAATAAGTGGAAACTTTGAAAAAGGAATATAGTGTTTGGAATTTATAACTATCTTTTAAGTTTGGATTATGTCGAAAAAGTGAATAAAAATGCACATTATGATGAATTATAGCTAATTGTTTGAAGCGTAAGTGTATTATATAATGTTTTCGAGGTGAGTTGTAATGAACCAAAATGGTGAAGTGTTGGGAGATGTTGTTAAGGCAATAAGAAAAAGTAAGCATTTATCACAGGAGGCATTAGCAGAACGGATTGGTGTATGTAAAAGAACGATAATAGATATAGAAAGTAATACAGGAAATCCTAAGTTTGAAGTTTTGTATCATTTAGTTCGAGAATTGAATTTGCCACTTTATCAGGTTTTTTATCCAGAGAAGGAAGAAAATTTGGAATTAAAGAATGTATTGCTACAGGAAGTGAGTAGTTGCTCAGAGTATGAGATGAGAGTTATATTGTCAGTAGTAAAGAGTTTAAGAAACACTTTAAGAAGTAATGAAATTAAATAAAGATTTTACTTAATAAATGAAAGGATTAAAGCCTTAAGTATTATTTATTTTACATGAATTTTTAATATAAAAAAAATAATTTTGTAAGGGCAGAATAATAAATGGATTTTGATAATTAAAAGAATATTTTAGCAATAAAATATAGATGTTATGTGTCCAAAAAGCAAATATTAAAAAGAACAACTGGTAGATTAAAAATACTGTAACATAATTTGGATATTTTTGCTTTCGAACATTATAATAAGCAAGGAAAAGTATACATGAAAATTCTGAAGTTATGCAAAACGAATTTCAATGGAATCAAAAAAATGGTATTAACAATATTCAGTTTGGTTTTTACTTTATGGTAATTTGACGAAAATTGTATTCCCAAAAGAAATAAGATGATGAAGATTATTATTATTCCTACGAATACAAGTTTTGACACAATAATAGGTATGGATATAATAGAATATAAAAATGCTTTGATTTTGCCCATAACTATACATAGAATTATATAGATTATATCTACCTTTAATGGGTACAAGATTGTCAAGAATGAGATTTACATGATGAGGATTTTCAAGTAATAGATGTAATTTTACAATTGTTTAATGAAAAAATATATAGGAAAATGGATATTGTGATTAGTTATAATAGCAAATAAAAGTTTTCAATTTTTAGCTAATACTGTTACTTGGCTTATAATGCATAAATTAGAGAAATATGGGATTTTTAATAATTTATAATATGAAATATGCAGTTTTCAGTAAAGGAGGCGTTGTTTTTGATTTATGATGTTTTTATTTGTTATCGTGGTGAAGGTAAAAGTGGGGAATTTGCTAATTGGTTATATAATGAATTAGATAAATTAGAATATCTAGAAGTTTTTTTTGCACCTCGGACTATATGTCATGGACAAGATTTTTTGAAATCTATTAATGCTGCACTAAAAACTGTTCATGTGGTTATACTAATACTTAGTAAAAATTTTTTTGAGAAGTGCCATTTAGAAGATGATATTGTTAAATATGAGATTAAAACTGCTGCTTTAAATCCATACACAGTGTTTTTGCCAATTATGTTTAAGGATTTTAATTATTGTGAAGAAAATTTAACATGTTTTACTATTGAAGAAATTAATCGTTTTAAATATCAGAGTGCAATTCAATACAATGGTGTTTATGATTTGCTATTTGAAATGGAGATAAAGAATGAATTATTAATGTTGTTTGAGAATGGACAATCTATTGAAGATATAAAAACACGTAACAAGAAACTATATATAGGTGCAAATAAGGAAGAGGAAAAGAAATTTCTCAGAAAGCAAACAGAAATGTTGTTTGAATATGATAATGTAATTTATAAAGAAATAAAACATTCCAAACAGGTTATTCTTGATCTTGGGTGTAACGACGGTTCTAATATAATGGCGCATTTTGGTAATGTAAAAGAAGTTAGAATTGTTGGGATTGATCAAGATCCTGATTGTATTCAATATGCAAATAATTATTTTGGTAATGATAATATGAAGTTTTATTGTTATGATTGTGAGGATAATAAATTTAATTCTTATTTAGGTAGTATAGAAAAAGAATTGCATATAGACAAATTTGATTTAGTAAATTTGTCTATGTTTCTTTTACATATTGAAGATCCATATCGTTTATTAAAAATTCTTCGTTCCCATTTAAGTAAGAATGGAGTGCTATTTATACGAGATATTGATGATGATTTTAATATAATTTATCCTGATTCTGATAAAATGTTTCGCAAAATGGTAGAAATAAGTAGTTATTGTGATATTCTTGGTTATCGTCAGAGGGGTAAAGAAATTTACACATATTTAAAACGTTGCGGATATTCACAAGTTAAAATAGAAAAAATTGGCTATGATACATCTGAAATGGATTATTTTGCACGAGAAGCTTTGTTTAATACATATTTTGGATATATTCCAGTAGCACTTGAAAAAACAATAGAAAGATATAGCAATAATTTAAGAATTCAAAAAGATTACAAGTGGGTTTGCAAGAATATTAATGAAGCGAACCAACGTTTTCATCAAAATGACTTTCTTTTTTCAGTAGGGTATATTGTTTATACTGCAAGAATTTAACTATGAAGAGTGAAAAATAGCAAATAATTATATTTCGAAATATAATATTAATAGGGTAATTCTTTGGGATAGATTTTAGTATATACACAATATGAAAGAGAATTCTTGTCTTGTATTATAAGTTATTAAAGAATATTGTCGCAAAATGAAGAATTAAAATGCACTTAAGAGTGAAATAAAACGAATTGCTGCGAATGAAAGAGTATTATATAATTCTATTAAATTGAAATGTACAGTCTGCAGGCTTATATTTTTATATAGTAGAATAAGGTGGATGTATTTGATATATGGTATCTGTAGTTCAGTTGGCTAGAGCGCCAGATTGTGGCTCTGGAGGTCGCGGGTTCGAGTCCCGTCAGATACCTTTGATTTGTTAAGCAGTATGAAGTTTAAAAATAAAGAGCCAGGTGAAAATTATAGAAAGTTTTATGATATTCTTTTAATTTTCCTAGGGCTCTTTATTTATTAACAAATGTATATGATTAGCAAAATTATATGAGGTGATTATTTATGAGTAAAATTATTACAAAAGTTCTTCCTGGATTTATGGAATTGCTTCCAGAGGAACAAATAGAATTTGATAGAATTAAAGATGTTATAACTGAAACATATAAGCAGTTTGGTTTTACTGCTCTTGACACTCCGATTATTGAAAGAAGTGATGTTCTTTTTGCAAAGATAGGTGGAGAGACAGGAAAGCAAATCTATAGTGTTGAAAATAAACAAGGTATTAGTGTGGATGATTCAAACGGAACAGAAAAAGCAAACTTAGCTCTTCGTTTTGATTTGACAGTACCTCTTGCTCGATATGTTGCAGAACATTTTAATGAACTTTCTTTTCCATTTCGTCGTTGTCATATTTCAAAAGTATATCGTGGAGAGAGGTCACAGAAAGGGCGTTTTCGTGAATTTTATCAATGTGATATTGATGTGATTGGAAAAGATAAATTAAGCATTTATTATGACGCTGAAATTCCAAGCATTATATATCAATTATTTAGAAAATTGAATTTTGGAAAGTTTACAATTCGAATTAATAATCGCAAATTGCTTAATGGTCTTATTGATTCGTTAAATACTCGGGTTAATACAGTTGAAATATTGAGAATAATTGACAAAACAGAGAAGATTAGCGAGAATGATTTGAGAACACAGTTAAAAGAACAAGGTTTAACAGATGATTTGGTTGAGATAGTACATAAGTTTATTAAAATCAAGGGTTCTGTTAATGATGTATTGAGTCAAGTAAAGCAACTTGGAATAGAAAATGAACTTTTTTCAGAAGGTATTAAAGAATTACAAACAGTTACATCGCTTATGACTAATATGGGTGTTGATTCTGATTATTTTGTTATCGACCTTTCAATTGCGAGAGGACTTGATTATTATACAGGAACGGTATATGAGACTATATTGGATAATTACCCTAAACTTGGTTCTGTGTGTTCAGGGGGGCGTTTCGATAATCTTGCTTCTTATTATACAAAAGAAAAGTTGCCAGGAGTTGGTATTTCTATAGGCTTAACGCGTTTATTTTATCAATTGCGGCAAATTGGTATTATTCCTTGTACCAAAAAAACTATTGCTGATGTTATTATTGTACCAATGGATAATTCAAATATCAATGTTTCGTTGCATACAGCACAGCTTTTGAGGACTAATGGTTTCAAGGTAGATGTATTACTTGAGGAAATGTCAATAAAAAAGAAATTTCAATATGTCAATAAAAAGGATGCTGCTTTTACTATTGTTGTTGGAACAGATGAGGAATTATCAGGGAAATTAACTGTGCAATTTAAAGTTAGTAATGAAATCAAGAAACAGCAGATATCTTTAAGCTCATTACCAGATTTTTTAAATAGTCATTTTGAAGAGAGGATAGCAAGATGAAAAAATATTGTTATCAAATATTTAGTCCAGGTGGAAATGATACAGCGCTAGTATTGGGATTGGAAAATGACATATGTGTCAGAAAATATATCAATGATGAAATTATGGAAAGGTTTCCTAATATCGAACAAGTTGGTTTTCTTTCTACAAATTTGTCTGAACCAACATTGTATATGGCAGGTGGGGAATTTTGTGGAAATGCTACTCGTTCTGCAGCATGGTATTATCTTGCAGGGACACAAGGGGAACTATATTTGAAAGTTTCGGGAGTCAATAAAATGCTCAGGGCTGGTGTAAATGAAGAGCATCAGGCTTGGACGCAAATGCCGGTTTTACATGATTTACATACAATTAATGAAATAGAAAATGGATTTTTTTTAGTAAGAATGGAAGGTATTAATCATGTTGTTGTTATGCCTGAAGAATCAGAAAAATTTATAAAGATTGATTGCGATTTAAAGGAAATTGCTAAAAGGATTCTTGAAAAGTATCAGTTATCAGTAAGTCCTGCAGCAGGTGTAGTTTTTTTGGAAAATACAGACGAAGGGTTAAAAATTCACCCATGCGTATATGTTTTAGGGGTGGATACAATGTTTTACGAGACAGCATGTGGAAGTGGTTCAATTGCAGTAGGTTTAGTGATGGCATTAAAGCAACGAAAAAATATTAAGGTATCATTAATTCAACCATCACTAAAGATAATTACTGCAATTGTTGAATGTTGTGGAACAGTAGTAGAAAATGCTTTTATATTAGGAGAAATTGGGACTGATAATATTATTTATAGGGGGTAAACATTGTATGTCATCTGTTCGAATTGAAAAGGTAGATACATTTGAGAGTCTTTATCACTTTTTAGATGATGGTTCGGTGGTCAGTCTCTACAAGGCCTGTTTTGGAGAACCTCCTTACGAAGAAATTTGCTGTGAGAAAGAGATTCGTTCATTGTTTTTAGAATATTTTAAGAAAGGCATTCTTATTTTTTGTTTTGAACAAGAAAATAATAAAGTAATTGGTTTTGCAGCTTCTGTACCACTTAAATATGAAATAGAAGTATCAATGCTTGCTAGAGATTATGGTTATGATTCTTTAAGAGATTGGTATCATGCTGACCTTGGTATTGCAAAAGCTTATCGAAGAAGAGGGATAGGAGCGAAATTAGTGGAGTATTTAATACATTATACTCCTTCAAATAGAATTATTATGAGAACCCAAGAAAATAACATGGCTTCCCAAGCTTGTCATATAAAGTTAGGTTTTAAGATTATAGATGGCATGTATCAGTATATATCTAAAACGCGTACCTCTGGTGATATGAAAACTGATAAAAGAATTTTTTTATCGTATGAAAAAAAAGAAAAGGTGGATCAATATGACTAAAGTTTTAAATCATAAGATAATAGACTATCTTGATGATTTTAATAGTAACTATTTAAAACAGCATGGATATGTATTCTGCAGATGTTACTCGTGCTTTTTGCCAATTATTTTTGAAAATTATGTATTAATGAGGCAATGTGGTTTGTTACCTAAAATATTACCAGATGTCATTCAAGCTATCAATAATGATTATTTTTATAGTGCAGACTATAAAATGGGAATTCGTACCATATCTGGTCTAAAATGTGGGAATGATTGTATTTATTATGAAGAAAAGCTAGAGGCTTGTCCTATAGCTTTTTGGGAAATTGATAAATCAAATTTACAGTTGTTTATCAAGCTACTAGATGATTTGTATTATATAAAATAGGTATTAAGTTATTTAGGAGAATAGGCAAAATAGAAAGAGGTGTTTATTAATGAGTTCTTCTGAGAAGATTTCTGTGGAGCAATATAAAGAGACACAATTACAACGGTTAGAATCTGGATTTGTTAGTTGTGCAGATTTATTAACTGTAAATGATTATGACGATGAAACAGATAAGGAGGGGTTTTATGTTATTCCAAGTGCAGGTGATGGCGTTATTGGACGCTATCGTTCTTTAAAGGATATGGAAAATGATACTCCAAATATTATTGTAAGAAAATCTGTGTATGACAAATTATGTAATGCAGATCGTATATTAAAACGTAAATCAGGATATAAAAATTGCCAAATTATAGTAACGTATGGCTACCGAAGTCCAGAAATTCAGGCTAAACTTTATTTTGATATATTAGCAGAAAAAAAAGAAAATTATCCTTCGCTTTCTGATGAGGAATTGCGTGAAATAGTACATCGAGAAATTGCATTTCCTGATGTAGCAGGACATCCAACAGGAGGTGCGGTGGATGTAATAATATTTGATTACAAAAAAGGTAAATTTTTAGATTTTGGAACAGAGATTTGTCAGTTTGATTCTAAAAATATTTACTATGCATCTGATGACATAACACCAGAAGCAAAAAAGAACAGAAGAATTCTCAGATCTGTAATGTGTGAGCAGGGTTTTGCACCATATGATGGTGAGTGGTGGCATTTTTGTTATGGGGATAAAGAATGGGCATTTTATAGTAATCGACGTGAATTACGAAAAAAGGGTGATAGAAAAGATATTAAAACAGAAAAAAAAGTATTATATAGACAAAAAGAATTTTCTGAAATTTCTGAAATTATTTATAATGATAAATTTAAGACACATGTAACAGATAACAGGTTACGCATTCGCCTTGCTGTTCAAAAGGATGGTCGTTTAACTGAAAAAACTTTGTCAATTCTTAAAAGATCGGGAATTGAAGTTATGCAAGACAAACGAGGATTTCTTGCTAAAACAGACGATTTTCCTTTAGAGGTATTATTTGTGAGAGATGATGATATTTCAAAATTGGTTGATGCAGGGGTTGCAGATATTGGAATTGTTGGAGAAAATGTTTATAGAGAAAATGCTAGTAATAGTATTATAAAAAAATATTTAGGATTTGGTAAATGTTTTTTGGCTTTAGCTATACCTAATAAACCTGATTCAGATATTAAGGTTCTTCAGGATCTTAATGGAAAAAGAATAGCAACGTCATATAGAAGATTGACTGAAGAATTTCTCAAAGAGAAAGATATTAAAGATGTAACAATAATTGATATTGCTGGTTCAGTTGAAGTTGCACCTTTGATCGATTATGCTGATGCTATAGTAGATATTGTTTCAACTGGTGGCTCTCTTCGGCAAAATAATCTTAAAGTACTTGCAAGTATTTTAAATTCACAGTCAATTTTGATAGCTAACCGTAAATCTGAAAGGGATATAGAGAAAAAGAATATTATAGATCAGTTGATTCAACGTATAAGCAGTTATTTGACAGCAAAACAGTTTAAGCGTGTAAATATGATTGTTCCAAAGGCATCTTTATTGCAGGTTGTTGAAATAATCAATAAAAGGGAAAAAATAGAAAATATGGATGATTCAGTAGAAGATAATATAATTGATGTAGAACATAATACGATAATAGACATGAAATTACCTGTTATTACTCCTATATATGGTCATGAAGAGGAATGGTGTTCTCTTCAGACAGTTATGAAGTTATCAGAGATTTGGGAAAAAATGGAGGAATTAAAGAGGCTTAATGTTGCAAATATTTTGTTTTTTGATATTGAAGGTATTATTAATTAAGTGATAAATTGCGTGTGTAAAAATATTTGAATGGTTATAATTTACTGTCTGTATAATGAAGTTAAAACCCTAGCCTTAAGGCGAGACCTTAGGTTAGCCTAATACCATCAAGTAGTATGGAAAATATGATAATGACAGGAGATGTTGTTTTCTTTACCACATATGATGTAAAAGAAGAAGATATTGAAAGATTTGATATATTGGTTTTTATTCCACCAGATAACCCTGATATTACCTATATTAAAAGGGTTATCGGTCTTCTTGGTGAAACAATTGAAGTAAAAGAAGGCAAGGTTTATGCAGATGGTGTTGAGTTGGATGATTCATTTATCAAAGTTCCAATGAACCTGACTGGCGATGGTACATATGTAGTACCAGAACACTGCTATTTCTTTATTGTGGATAATAGAAATAAAGGCAGTATCCTGCTGCCTTTCCAGATTTCTTGTTACTATTCAATTAATTCTTTATAAAACAGATCAAATAATATTTCGTCAATCTCAAATAATCTTGCTCCTTGGTACATAATTGATGTTTTGTCTTTGTCAGTTTTTTCAGGATATAACTTAATTAGCTGTTCCAAGCAGTCCTTTAAATCCTCCTCTAATTTATTTTTCATCATAGGTTTAAATTTATATGGATATGGTTTCTCAAATTTCTTATTTTTTTCGATATAATCATTCCAGACAGGATAAAATTCTAAAATGTATAATTCATAAAAATAAAGCCATGTATCATATTGGGTTATCCAATCCTTGTGATGGAATATGTCTGGAACCAATTTTAGCATACCAATAGAAAGATACTGTATTTTTGCTACATCAGGCATGGAATCTATTACTGGAATATCTTCACTATATCTTTCCCCGAATCTTTCCTTAAACCACTCCTCCTCTTCCTTTTCTACATTTTTCCAGTATTCTTCTATAGATGCTCTTGCTTCTGCTATTCTGGCTCTACTTTGATATAACTCATCCTCAACTTCTTTCTTTTCCTTTGCTTTTTGAAATGAAATAACATCACCCATATATATCCTCCTTACTTTTTAGAATAATTTTGCTGCTTTTTTTGATTATAGCAAAAATTTTATAAGGTCTGATTTCTGGAAAATATACATAAGTATTTATTGCTGTGGCAGCAGAAATGAAAAATAGAATATAAATATGATAGGTAATTGCGAAACTCGCTAAGCTCGTTCACAATCTTGAATGAAAACAAAGAAGAATTCGTGATTTGGCATGAATTTCCTAATGAAAGCAACTGACCACCATTTTTAGGCGCACTTTATTAAGCCTCGTGGTTTATGAAGTTGGTAAGTCCTAGGCTATAAGAGGTTTTAGGCTTCGAATGTATTCATGATGTTTTATCTTATCGGCAAGAACAATGGTAATTAATTGAGTGATGCCTGCAAGGATTAAGTCGGCATGTAAAGTTTTTTCGTTTTGTGTACGACGGCCAGCAAGGCAAAGGTTCTCTTTGATGTGATTGATATCTCTTTCAACCACGGTTCTTATTTTGTAGGTACTGTCCCATTCAGGTGTTCCGCGGAGTGTACCGGGATAAGCACGAAGGTCTTTTTCAGGATAGAGATAAATCATTCTTCCACATTTGGAAGTGGTGCATGGATTATCACACTGACATTCACGATGGCATTTACCAGTTGCTTTATCATAAATCCATTTTACTTTAGGACAGGAGAATTTATATCTTGTGACACCGCTTCTTAGTTTGGAAATACCTTCATATTTCATTGGTAGTTCTGAATTATGTGGGCAACAGGGAATACCATCATCATTAATGGTATAGTCTATGTTTTCCAAATGTGCTCTTGCGTTTAGTGGTATGTATGCTTTTGAAAAATGACGATTTTCACCAAATGAATTATCGGAAAGCAATGCTTTGTAGAGGGCGGCTGTATCAAAAGCAGCATCGCCAAGGAAAGTTTTTGGATTGATTAGAGGATGCTTGGAAAAGAAGTCTTTCAGTGTTGGAATCAAAAGTTTTGAATCATGAACACACTTATCTTCGTCAGGAGAATCCGATTTCTTTTCAATAATGATATCGGGGTGTGATGCCATGAAGTCTTTGTTATAAAAAGAAATATGACGGACGATGCCCAGTCCGTTGGTGACAATGCCGAACTTAAAGACATAGCAGAAATGCCCATTGATATACAGCTGCTTAATCTCAGGATTAGCACAAGCATGGGAAGGCATTGAGCCATAAGCAGCTTTATAGGGATCATAATTCTTATCGAAGTTATTAGCTTTTGCATAGGCTTTGAGCTGTTTGATAATACGATTGGCATACTTAGGGTTATTTTCGGTAACAAAAGCCTCGGTTCCGAAAGAGTCAAAAATGGTCATATCAGCTTTTGCAGAATCGATAGCTTTACAGATAGGTTCCGTGATATCTACCAGGTTATCAAATACAGCCTGTAAATCTTCGAGAAAATCTTGTTTAAAACGAGTGATTTTAGAAGCATCAGGAACTTTAGTAAACCCACAGAAATCTCTTAAAGGTTTGGAGTAATGGAGAAAAGTAAGCAGGAGCTGGTCTGTAGGAATAGAAAAAATACGTTGAATAATCAAAGCCCAAAGCAGGGCATGTAAAGGGTATTTACGGGTTCTACCCGTTGATGCATAAAAATGATTTCTAAAAGAAATCGGGATAATTTCATCAAGGTCGATATGTTGTTCTAATAGAGAAAGAAACTGAGGTTTGTCTTCTTCAAAAATAATTTGGCAATCTTCAAAAATATCTGCCACAGAAAGCTGTTTGTATGGTATCATGGTTATCAGAATAACTCCTTTCTTAGGTGCATGGTTTATAGTTTCTAGACAACTCTATTATACCATATCCTGTGAGGAGTTATTTGTTTTTATTAAAAAAAAATGACGTGTTTATACGGCCTGATGCGTTTCGCAAACGCCTAAATATAAATATGAAATAGCCTCTCGGATTCATAAGAGCTAGTTTAGATTTGTATATTGACAACTGAATATTGTGGGATTTTGGAAATATATCAAATAAACATTGAAAAAAGAGCGCACTTATCCCCTGGAAATTAATGTAATTTTTTTGAAATTGTGGTATGATTACTTTGTATTGGCAATCCGTGAGAATGTAAAAATGGTGTCTACACGGGTTGGCATTTTCCATGCATCAAGATGTTGGAGCATCATGATTGCATAGAGGCGGCAGTACCACATCTTAGAGGAGCGGTGTCTGCCGTCTTCTAATTTGTAATCTATCTTTTCCCGTTTATTTGACCTCTCTACAGATGTCCGTCTGTTGTACGCTAGTTTCCATTTCTTGCTGTCTCTTGGTGGTATGTTAAAAATCCTTGGATTATCCTTTTGCTGGATATGTACGGTTCTGCCGTATTTGGAACCGGAGCAGGGATGTTCACAGAAACAACCTTTTTTCCTGTTGGCAAGGGGACACCGGTATTTTTCACGGTGCTTTGCTTTTTCCACACCATCGTGGTGCATACGTAAGCCCATTTTACAGACAGGGACACCATCTTCATCTATTGTAAAGTCATTTTTGTATTTGAAGTGTCCAGTATGGCCGGGATTGAGGTCAATGAATGGTGTTATGCGGTTTGTTTTACAGTAATCATAAAGCGGGTAGGCATCATGGGCAGAATCCAGCAGGAGTTTTTCAATATGAAACGCAGGAAGATAGGATTTCATAGAGAAAAACGTATGCAGGAATGACAGCATGTCATGCCTGGAAGCGCGCTCAAGCATGGGGAAAATGGGAAGGTCGTTTTCAGAATCTGCAGCAACAAACATATAGAGATGGTAGCCGAAAAAATACTTATTTCTGGAAGAATCTCATCCCCAGTTGCAATCTGGTTGTGAAAACTTTCGTTTGCAGCCACAGTCAGAACCTTTTGGACAGTTGCAAATCCTTTTGAAGCGCTCCAGCCTTGCGGTTTCAAGAGGGGTTCCGTCACCGACAAGTGAAATGTGGCATGGATTTACCAGTCCCCTGCGGACGGATTCATCAAGGAACTGTGCTTTATACAGCCGGAAGACCAGAAAAAACGGATTATTGTTTGGAAGGTGGATACGCTGCATAAGAGGAAGGAGTTTTGCGGCAGCACTGTCTGTATCGCAGGGAGTTTTATCACCACGTTTTTTACCTTTTTCCGGTTTCGCTTTTTTATGTTTAATCTGACTGATGTAGTTGTCTTTGTCAGACTGCCAGAGGCGGTTAAAGAAATCATAAAAAGTTCCGACATCGGGAGTGTCGTCTGCAGGGAATCCGCTGAGGATGGCGTACAAAGGAGTTATTTTAAGCAGCCTGGACCATTCGGTAATAGAATCAACTTTCAGCATGATTGAGAGAAGATAGGAACGGAGCAGGCAGGAAGGGAAACGTGTGGCGGGTTTGCCGAGCAGGGAATAAAACTCCTGCATGATGGTATCCGTTTCAGAGAGATCAAGATACCAGAATTTCACAATGATATCCCAAGTTTGTTTAGGGACAGCAAAGGGATCAGGAAATAATGCAAGGAACTCGGACACGAAGGTGTACTGATAGGCGGCATGGCCGCCATAATTAACAGGTAACATAAAAATCGCCTCCAATCAAAAAATGCTTACCGGTTACACCGAAATGAAAAGTACTTTTTTTATTAAGAGGCGCGAAGCGCCGCATTTTTTAATTGGTTTGTCAAGTGTTTGTGGCAAAAAAGTGGGGGATTTTTATAAAACTGGATTTGAAAGCCACAGAAAATAAGGACTGGAGAATCCGAGAGGCTATATGAAAGAGAGAGGAGGAAAGTTTGCACTGCAATTTTCTATTGGTTGCAAAAGATGCTAAATACGACATCATTATGAAGTCCAGTTCATATCAATAAGATTTTTCAGTTCTTTCGGAAAGTCACAATATAATTCATTAAACAACCCTTTTTTAATCTCTGTATATAAATTATTATATTTTTTTGTTTTATCAGTTTTTGTAAGAACAAACAGGATTCTGTAACTTTTAGTGGTGAAAGTGTTAATGCTTTTAGGGATTAATGTAATGGGAAAGCTTGATCCCTTTCCATTTTTCTGGAACTCTAGTGTTACATCTGCTCCATAGGCATAGGAAAAATCCACATATTGTGATATTTTATCTTTCATTCCAATTTTTAGATATTTTGCATTGTGTATCTGCAATATTCCGGAACATACACTGGCTTTTTCATTAATGGTTGTCCTGTTATGGTTTCTTGAAGGGGTGCAGTCTTTTATTGTTATTTCGGTTCCATGGCCGGCATTATATCTGTCACAGACATCAAAAAATTCTTCTGCTGTATAATTTTTGCTTCTGATTCCAAGTAAATGCATAAACTGCTTCTTCTGGAATATGCATTCAAACCACATATATCCAGTATTCCTGTTTTTGCCTGCAAACAAAAAAGGCTGTTCCATAATTTCTTTGTATTTTTCTGCTGCATCATATATGTATTCTAACAATTTTGCATCAGGTACTTTAGGCTGGATTATCATTTTAATGCCTCCAAACAAAAGAGGCCCTGTTTGCACAAGACCTCAAAATTTGCATATAAATTAGCTGATTTATTCAGGTGCCTGCCACCCAGTTCCTGACCTTCCATCAGACCGAAAAAGCAACTCTTTCTTAAAGTGTATGCAAGGTTTTTCCGTTGTCAGCCCAACGATGGTATGCTCCTTATACCATATACCTGCAAAAATGCAGAGAAGAGTTAATATCTTCTGGCACTTATATTATATGTCTTTTTCTTAAAAAAATCAACTAAAAAGTTGGAAATTATAATAGTTTTTTATTTGATAGGAAATCCGCTTTTAATGAAACTTAACCCAGTTTCCAAAGCAGAATAACTGCCTTGCATACCGGAAACCCGTCAGGGCATTTATTGCCTTTACTATCTGTCTAAAGCTTTATCAAATTTTTCTACCTTTTCTGCAAACTTAGCATAAGCTGCCTTATTCCAGTGGTAGCCATCACCTGCAGAGTATTTTGTTTTTAAATATCCTTCAGGATCTGTTAAAAAACCTGTGTAATTAAAATAGTCTGTGCCTGTCTGTTTTGCCAGTTTTTTCATCTTTCCGTTAACACCAGGTACTTTACGGAACCCAGGCTGGAATGCCTTTTTAGCCCTTGATACAGGAGGTATGACACAGAGGACAATACTGGTCTTTGGGCAGGCATCCTGTACTGACTGGATTATATATTTAAAATCTGCAATTATGTCTTTTTGCCGTGTGCCAAGAATACTGTTCATGCCAAGCATCAGGTAAATGCGGTATGGTTTCTCAGAGGTTACTTTTTGCAGGCCGGTCTGCCCATTAAATATCCTTTGTGTATAGAAAGTATTTGTTTTAAGCCCCCTTGCTGCCACTATTTTTTTAACACCGCCAATATGCATTGCAGGCCGGGCACAGCCCATCCCATGTGTAATGGAATCCCCTGCAAAAATTGTTTTACGGCTGTAAGGTTTAGTCTTTATATGTACAGTCCTGGAAGCTTTACTGTCTGTGGCAGATTTTTTCTTTTTGCTGCATGCCTGCACATAAAAATAATAGTCTTTATTGTTTTCCAGTTTGTCCACCAGCAGGTGGCTTTCTTTTGTTATGCCATAACATTTATATCCAGATGGTTTGTTTTTAGAATAGTATACCCGGTAATATCTGGCTTCTTTATTTTTCATCCATGTAATTTTAACTGCTTTTGTGGAATACCTGACGAGTCTGATACTGGCCACTTTTTTAAGAGGTACAGTGCTGGCTGCTGGTGTTGCTGCTGGAGTCTGTGCTGGCTGTAAAGTGTTTTGGGGCAGGGCTGTGTCTGGGGGAAATGATGTTTCTCTGGGTTCTGCTTCCCCTTCCAATATATTATCCTGTGATACTGTATCCTGTATTGGATTTGCTGTTGCATCTGCTGGGGAGGCTGCCATCCTGCTGGATATTAACAGCATGGTAACTGGCAGTATTATTAAAATTTTCATGTTTTTCATTGGCAGGTTATCCTTTCCTTTCATTTGGCTATGCTCTTGGAAAGCAGATGGGGGTACTTCTGGCATTTGCATATACATCCAGGTTATTTTTACCTCAGATTAATTATATCATTTTGTTGACAAAATTCAACAATATGGTATGATTAACTGGTGGTAAAATTTAACAGCCCCATAACAGACAAGACAAAAACATACAAAAGGAGGAATTAAAAAAATGAACCAGACAGGAAAACATAACAGGACAAGGCCTTTATGTGTGGCTGTAGTCCTTGCCCTGGTGTTTACAGGCATACTGGCCTGTGTGCCTGCAGCACAGTCTAAACCATCACAGGCCATGCAGGAAGATGTGGCAGGGGATACAAGCGGGCAAGACCAGGATGCAGGTGTAAAAGTAACTGGAGAACCTGCAAGTACTGGCAATCCGGATGTTACAGAAGAGCCTGCCAGTACTCTGGAACCAAGTGCGGCACCAAATGCAGGTATCAGCCCAAAACCATCTGTAAAACCTACAAAAGCCCCAGTCTGCCTGAAGCCAGTATCAAAGGTAGGGTTAGCCAGGTATTCCACACACTCTGTAAAAGTTACCTGGAAAAAGCATAAAAAAGCTAAATTTTACAGGGTGTATTACTATAAGGAAAATGGGGATGTACATCTGGCAGGCATTACAAAGGGCACACAGTACATAGTCCGTAAGTTAAAGAACAATACAAGTTATTATTTTTATGTAGTGGCAGGAAAAAAGAAAAAAGTATCTGGCAGTGACAGCATTCCTTCAAGGAAAGTACATATAAAAACAAGGACATATGTACACAAAACAATATTTGCAGGTGATTCCATCTGCCAGGCAGTAGGCTATGGGCAGGCATTCCCACAGATGACTTTTGCAGGGAAAAAGAAAGTAATTGCATACAGGGGGTTAAATACAGTTACTTTCCATACAAAAAGGATATTTGATGGAAAAACCGGGCTGCAGAAGCTGGTTGCAGAAAAACCATACAGGGCTTATCTGATGCTTGGGATGAATGAAATCCATTACAGAAAGACAAGTGACATGGTTGCAGAATATAAAAGCATAATCCAGGCATTAAAGCAGGGAAGCCCTGGTACAGATATTGTACTGTGTGCAGTATCCCCTGTCACAAGGGGAGAAATTGCAAGGAATCCTGGTTATTCAAGGATACCATCTTTTAATAAGGAGCTGGAGAAGCTGGCAAAAAAAACTGGTACAACATATTTTGATTATACCAGTTTCCTGAAAGATTCCAGCGGGTATCTGAAAGCAGTGTATGCAGAAGGGGACGGGTATCACTGGAAAGCCTCTGCTTATACTGAATTTGGCAAGGTTGTTGACAAGTTTGATAAGTCTTTGGACCAGTAAGAAAGAGAGGGGATAAGTATGAAACGGAATTTAAAAAAAGTTTTTTGTATTATTTTTACAGCAGTTCTTCTGGCAGGTATTTTGTTACAGACCCCAATAGAAGCAAAAGAAGCAGTAAGCTGCAAATCCTTATGCAGTGCTGCACTGGAGTCATCTGGTGCAGCTGGGAATCTGGAGTACCAGTCTGGTAATGCCATTGATTTTGGTGCACTTTCTGCTTCTGCAAGGAAAAAGGTTAAAAGCATACAGTACATATGTGATTCAAAAGAAGTATACAGCCTTTGTGTCATCCAGGCGAAAAATGCTGCGGGGGCTAAGTCATTATATAAACAGCTCAGGAAATATAAGAAAAATAACTGCAGCAGTGCTTATCTTTCAGATTATTCTTCTACAGAGCAGAAAGTATTTAAAAATGCACTTTGTGGGAGGAAAGGCAGGTATGTGTGGTATATTGCCCTGTCCCACCAGAAGGCAGTGAATACAAAAGGGAAGGATGCAATAAAGAAAAAACTATAGGGGAGTTTATGTTTTATGGTATTCAGCAGTTTACTGTTTCTGTTCCGGTTTCTTCCTGTTGTGCTGGCCGCCTATTATATTTTGCCTGAAAAGTGCCGTAACCTGGTGCTGTTTATAAGCAGTCTTGTATTTTATGCATGGGGTGAGCCTGTCTATGTTGTGCTGGTACTTTTTTCTACGGTGACAGATTACCTTGCCGGGATGGCAGTATCATACTACAAAGGAAAAGGGATGCAAAAAAGGGCTTTTGCAGCAGTACTGTTTTCTGCAGTGGTTAACCTGTCGCTTCTTGGATTTTTTAAGTATGCCAGTTTCTTTGCAGGAAACATAAACAGGCTGGCAGGAACGGATATCCCTCTGGTAAATGTTGCCCTTCCCATCGGGATTTCCTTTTATACTTTCCAGACTATGTCCTACACAATAGATGTATACAGGAACGATGCAGAGGTGCAGAAAGATTTTATTGCTTTTGGGGCATATGTGGCACTGTTCCCACAGCTTGTAGCAGGGCCAATTGTGCAGTATAAAACAGTAGCAGGCCAGTTAAAAGGCCGCAGGGAAAGTGTGGATTTGTTCTGCAATGGTATATTCCGTTTTGTGGCAGGGCTTGGCAAAAAGGTTTTAATCGCTAACCAGATGGGAATGCTCTGGGAGGAAATTGCAGCAATGGATGCCAGGAGGCTTGCAACAGCAACAGCATGGCTTGGTGTCCTGGCATTTACATTTGAGATTTATTTTGATTTTTCAGGATATTCAGATATGGCTGTTGGCTTAGGTGCAATGTTCGGGTTTACATTTCCAGAAAATTTCGATTACCCATATGAATCAAAAAGTATTACAGAATTTTGGCGGAGATGGCATATTTCATTGGGCACATGGTTCAGGGAATATGTATATATCCCTCTTGGGGGCAACCGGAAAGGGACAGGAAGGCAGTTTATCAATATTGCCATTGTGTGGCTTTTTACAGGGCTGTGGCATGGGGCATACTGGAACTTTGTCCTATGGGGTGTGTACTATGGCATTTTACTGGTACTGGAAAAACTGCTATGGAAGCAGCTGTTTGCAAAACTGCCATCCATTATCAGGCATACTTATACAATGCTTGCAGTTATATTTGGATGGAGCCTTTTTGCATGGCAGGATATGGCAGACAGCAAAGCATTTATGGGAGCAATGTTCTTTCAGACAGAAGCAGGGTTTGCCAGCCAGCAGACAATGTACCTGGCATATTCATACTTTTACATAATTTTAATTGCTGCTGTTTTTTCTTCACAAATACCAAAAAAGATTGTAACTGCCAGGTTATTCCCAGAAGGTACAATAAGGAGGGGGCTTGCAGGCATGGTGTTTGTAGCTGCTGTATCTGCTGCCTGTATTGCAATGATTGTAAATTCATCATATAACCCGTTTTTATATTTTCGTTTTTAAAATTTTTTTTTATGTTATATGGGATTTGCTGGTGTTTGATGCCCTTTCCTGCCTGGAGGCTGGTGTAGTGTTTGCCAGCCTCTGTATGGGTTTTTATTATGGTGTGCCTGCAGGGATGGAGGCAGCAGGGTGGAAAATACAACTTAATTATTACAGATGGTAAATGGTAGGGAAAATTTTATGAAGAAGTTAAAAGTATTTATCATAATTGAATTTTGTTTTATCCTGTTTTCCAGTCCAGTAGCAGCATTGTTATTTCCTGATAAAGAATTTTCAGATATGGAGAACAGGGAACTGGCACAGAAACCTGTATTTTCAGGGAAATCATTTTTAGATGGTAGATACCAGGGCAGTTATGGGGAATGGTTAAATGACCAGTTTTTATGGAGGGATGGATGGTTCTTTGTTGCTACAAATTTGCAGGCAGAATTTGGTAAAAAAGATATTAACGGTGTTTATCTTGGTAAAAATGGCTGTCTTTTAGAAAAATACCAGGAAACAGATTTTGAACAGGAACAGGTGAAGGAAAATATAGGATATCTCTCGGACTTTTTAAATTATGCTGTAAAACATTATGGTAAATCCAGGGTGCATTGCATGATGTTACCATCAAAGGAAGAGGCATTGCCAGACAGTCTTCCAGTGTTTGCAGAACCATTTAACACTGGGGAAGTACTTAAAGGATTAAAGGACAGTCTGGACGAACCAGATGTTTTGCTTGATGCAGGGGAAATATTAAAGAAGCATCAAGAGGAATACATATACTACCGCACTGACCACCACTGGACTACACTTGGGGCATATTATGCATGGACCCAGTTTGCAGAAGCTGCAGGATTGCCTGTGAAGGGGCTGGGATATTACCAGAGGGAAACAGTTTTTACTGAATTTTATGGCACTACATATAACAAAGCACATATAGGAGTAAAACCAGACAGTGTAGAGCTTTTCCATAACCCAGATGAAAAAGGGATACAGGTGGATATGGATGATGGTGAGCTTGTGGCAGGTTCTGTGTATTTTCCAGAAGAAGCAGAGAAGGGATTTAATAAGTATAATATATTTTTCTCGAAAAATACATTTAAGATTGTAGTTACAACGGAGGCTGGCACAGGGAAAAGCCTTCTGCTGGTTAAGGATTCATTTGCAAATTGTTTTGTCCCATTCTTAGCTGAGGATTATGACCAGATTATAATGGTTGACTACCGGTATGGTAAAGTCCCTGTGAAAGATATCATGGAGCAGTATAAAGATATTACTGATGTACTGGTAATGTTTAACACAGAAAAGTTTATGCAGAATACAAGACTAAGCAAGTTGGCAGACACAGGAAAGGGGGAAACAGGGATGAAAAAGTTTAATTTGGAAGATTTTTTGGAATAGTGAGAAGATTAAAAAAACTTTACCTGTCATAAAACTTTTTATAAACCTGTTACGTTGTATAGGTGAAAGGGGATGGTAACAAACAATAATATCCGGACATATGTATTGCTTCAGGTGTTAAATTTTGTAGTTTTTGCCTGTCTGGATTACCAAATATATTCTGCCATAAGCTTTGGCGTAGCACCACTGCCTGTACATTTTTAGCAGATGTCATTAACAATTTATTATGCACAAAGTACTATGGTATTTAACTTCTGAAGTAATAACTTGTAAATCAAATAATTTTTTTAGACACATCTTAGAAAAAAAGGAGGAAGAGTTATGGATTTTGATTACATGGAAGAGAAGGCAAAGTTAAAGAAGAAAAATATTATATTTCTGGTAACAGCAGTTGGTTTTTCAGTTCTTTTTAAAATTGGAATGAGTAATACAGGGAGTTTAAGCTGCATTTTCATGGGTGTGGTGATGGGGCTTTTTTTCTATATTCCTGGCAGGATAAGGGAGTATTTTAAAATGGGCTGGTTTATGACAGTTGTAATTTCTGTTATTTTTATATTGGCAATTATATGGTTAAGTGACATTATAGGTGACATAGCATATCTTATAATTTTGCTTCCTTTTGCTGACATGGGATACAGTATTTATAAACTGATTAAGACAAGAAAGGACATGTAGGGTATATATATAAGGGATAATTGTTTTATCTGTTTTGGAGGGAAAATGGAAAAGATACAGGAAATGGTTCTTGCTGCAAAAAAAGGTGACATGGATGCATTTAGCAGGCTGTATAAAGAAACCTATGAAAGAAATTATTATATTGTAATCAAAATGGTAAGGCATGAACAGGATGCAATGGATATATTGCAGGATACATATGTGAAAGTATTCCAGAAGCTGTCTTCATTTAATTATAGTGGCAGCCAAAGTTTTGCTTCATGGACAAGTAAAATTGCATCTAATACTGCACTGGATTTCCTGCGTAAGAAAAAAATGGTCTTATTTTCAGAACTTAGTACAGAAGAAGACATCCAAGAGCTGGAATTTGAGGATGAAACGGCCAGAAACCAGCCAGAGCTTGCACTTGACCAGAAAGAAACTGCAAGGATTGTACATGAACTTATGGATTGTCTGTCTGAAGAACAGAGGGTTTGTGTTATCCTGCGCTATATAAGACAGATGAAGATTTCGGAAATTGCTATTGAATGTAACTGTTCTGAAAATACTATTAAAAGCCGACTAAATTATGCAAGGAAACATCTGCTTAGTGAGAAGGAAAGTCTTGAGAAAAAAGGGATTAACCTTTATGGTATTGCACCATTTGCATTACTGGATTTGTTGCTGGAAAAAGATGCACAGGCATTTCATGCACCACAAGCAGTAGCAGAGTTGCCAGATGGTATATTAGAAAAAGCATTTGGAGGACTGGATGCCATGTCTTATCATGCAAATGATGCCAAAAAAATGGCTGTAAAAGGAATGAAATCTGCAATAGGAAAGTGGAGTGTAGGAAAAATTGCTGCAGTTATCATGGTAACAATGGCATTGCTTGGGGCAGGTATTTATTTTCTACAAAAGGAAACGCCAGAAAGCAGAGGAGTAACTACAGATGTAACAGCAAGCCCGGATAGCAGGGCAGAGCTGGATTCTGTGCAAACTGTAGAACCAGTGCCATCGGCAGGTAAAGCTTCAAGAACAGAAGAGGATATTTATTATGAATACATAAATGAAAAACTGATTCCTGAATATGGGCTGGCAAAGTTAAACCAGGAAGGGGAACTAACATATTACCAAGGGATGGACTCACCAGCATTGGATAAGAGAAACCATTGGCTGAAGCCGTCAGGAATCCTGTCTGCTTATATAGAAGATTTAGACCAGGATGGACAGAAAGAGTTATTTGTCCTTTATTGGAAGAAAAAGAAAGATAAATATTTTGCCCATAAACTGATGGGAGAAGTTTATGAACAGGATGAAGGAAGTGTTATCTGCAGGGACAGTGTGGCTATTTCAGGGCTAGGTTATGACTGGAATGAGTTTTATGACATTGTGGGGAATTTCATTGTGGCAGATATGGCTGGAGGAAAAAATAAATATCTTCTATTTGCGCAATATGACAATAAATCCTTTTTTGCAGATGGGCATATCCAGGGGATGTGTTCTATGGAATATAAGGATGGCAGGCTGAAAAAAGTACAGGAAGTACTCCAGACAGCAGGGGGAAGTGATGCTTTCACTTACACAGGATATAGCTACAAAGAAGGAAAATGTGAAGAGGAACTGATATATGATATGTATGGAGATGCAGGGGTTGCTGCTACTTATGATACAGTAGAGGAAGCATTTACAAAATACTTTAAAAGAGAAAAGCTGGACGTCACTGAAATTGTTAAATGCCATGAATCCTATATTGATAAAATTGGCTGGGAAGCAGGATTTCTGGATAGCTTTAAAAATACAAAAGGTGCAACATTAATTTGTACATTGAATGGATGGATGAGGCACATCAGTGGAGATGAACCAGAAAGTAAAGCAAAGTATTATTTGACAGGGAAGGATAAAACAAAGATTAGGAAACATATTATAAAAAAATAGCATATAAAGAGTTGTAAGTAATCCCTTGGGTAGTTCATGGATTAAAATGATAAAATTATTTTGACAGGAGGAAGAGTTTATGAAGATAAGAAAATTATTACCAATGTTGCTGCTGGCAGTCTGTATGCAGGTGATATTTCTGCTCCCACAGAAAGCATATGCATCTGAAATGATACCAGTGACACCAAATGAAACTTTTTATGGGACATTGGAAACTGCTGACACAGCGCATTATTATTCATTTACTGTTGATAAGCAGGGGTATTTTAATATTGATTTTTCAGTTGAAGATACCACAGCAGATACAAAAGACGGCTGGAAAGTGGAATTATACAATGAGGATACAGGACAGTGTATTTATTCAGAGGTTCTCACTTCCAATACAGTATTGCCAACATTCAATTTTAAGAAAGGGACAAAATTGTATCTTTCAGTGTCAGGGGAATATTTTATTTATGCTTCGGATGTGCCAGTTGGACAGCGGTATTCAGTTAATATAAAGACTGTTGAAGATAAAAGCTGGGAACAGGAAGGCAATGATACTGCAGATACCTCCACACCGGTTGTTGCTGGCAAAACTTACAATGGAAACCTGTACTGGTATAATGATGTGGATTATTACAAATACAAGGTTGACCATTTTGGCTATTTTAATATAGACTTTTCTGTGGCAGATGTTACAGTAGATACAATGGATGGCTGGAAAGTGGAATTATATAATGCAGCTACAGGAAAGTGCATTTATTCAAACATGCTGACAACAAATGCAACCCTGCCACCATTCAATTTTAAGAAAGGGACAGAACTGTATATTGCCATATCAGAGGACTATTTTATCTATACTAATGAAGTACCAGTCTGGCAGCAATATTCAATTAATATAAAGACTGTGGAGGATAAGAGCTGGGAACAGGAAAGCCTTGTAAGCAGTGATGAATCATGGAGCATCAGAAGCAAAAGTGCCACTGCTATTTCTTTAGGGAAAAAATATAATGGGAATATGTGTGTGGCTGATGATAACGACCTTTATAAATTCAGTATAGATAAAAATGGATATGTAACAGTAAAGTTCGACCCGAATGATGTGGAATCTAACACTGGTGAAGGTTATGTTGTTAATATACTTACCAAAACAGGGACAAAAGTATCAGAAAATGTTGTAAAATCTGTTGCAAACATAAAAATATATTTGAAAAAAGGCACATATTATATTGAAATATCAAGAAGAAGCAGTTCCTCCCCATTGTTAAAAAGGTATATTGTATCTGCAACCCATAAAGCAAAGATACCTGCAAAAGTTTCTTTAATTAAGAAGAAGGGCACGATAGTGTCCTGGAAAAAGATATCAGATGCAGATGGATATGAAATATGTTATGCAACAAACAAAAATTTCAAAAAAGCGACAAAAATTTCATTGGAAAAAGCAGATATAAATTCCTATGAAATATATGGATTACAGGAGGGGAAGACATATTATGTGAGGGTGCGTGCATATAAAAATGCAGGTGCTGGCACAAAGGTATATGGTGGATGGAGCAGTACGGTTAAGGTGAAGAGAAGGTAGAAAAGGGGGCAATAATATGAAGAAAAAAATATTGGCAGTGTTACTTTCATTTTGCATAATCACTGGTTCTATCATATACCCATCAAGGGTACAGGCAGAAAATGAAAATGCAGGTGCAGATATGGTTATAGCAGAAGATACAGCAGCAGAGAATTATATTGGTCTGGATGCAGAATACCATACACAGGAACAGATTAGGGAATACTGCAGAAACCATCCAGTAAAAGACATGGAAGCAGAATATGTTACAGAACCATCAGTTACAATACCATATGCATTAGGGGAGATGACAAAGGAAACATTGCAAGATGCACAAAATATGCAAAACATTTACAGGTATATAGCAGGTGTCCCAGAAGTTATTGTTACAGATAAGGCACAAAACTACGCCCAGGCAGCAGCTTTAGTAACGGCGGTTAACAGAAAATTATCACATACAGCTGCACATCCTGAAGGAATGAGTGATGAAATGTTTGATTTGGCGTCTTATGGTACATTTAATTGTAACCTGGCAGCGCTGGATAATAAATTATCCAGTACCGTTACTGCATGGATGCTTGAAATAAATGGTGATGCTGATTTCGGGCACAGACGCCAGGTTTTAGATTATTATAGCAACGAAACTGGTTTTGGTCTTGCGCAGTCTGTAAGCGGGGGATATTATTCTTCAGTTTATGTAAATGCCTATCTTGAAGAAGACAGGGTTATATCTTATCCGGGACAGAACCAGCCGCTTGAATATTTTGGGACAGGCTATGCATGGACAGTAGTAATACCTGGGAAAGTTGATAAGTCCAAAGTTAATGTCTGCCTGACTGATACGCAAACAGGAAATGCATGGATTTTTAATGAAAATACTGGTAATCTCCGTTTAGATATTAGTGGTACTAAAAGTGCATGTGCAATATTTTACCCACAAAATATTAACTACAGGGATGGGGATAAATATAGAGTTGAAATAACAGGGATTGATAATCCAATTTCATATGAAGTCAATATGTTTCTTTTAGAAGATGCTGTACCACTTAAGTCAATCAGGTTTTCAATGGCTGCCTATTACCCATCCGTAGGGGAGGATGGATATATTTGCAAGCTGAAGTATACACCAGAAAATGCAACAAACAAGATTGTGACATGGACATCTTCGGATTCCAGCATAGCTGAACCGGTATGGTCCGGGACTACTACATGCAGGGTTATTGCCAAAAAAGAGGGAACAGCAATTATAACTGCAACATCGGATGATGGCGGACATACAGCCTCTATTGAGATTAATGTAAGACCAAAGGCAGATGCTGTAACCCTTAATGCAGATGATATTACAATAGGTGTGGGACAGTCTTTTTTGCTTGAAGGCACTGCATCTTCGGCAGAAGCAAAAGATACAGTATTTTATAAAAATGATTATGATAAAAATATTATATCAATGGAAGATACAACGCTTTTAAGAGTTATAAAAATAACAGGGAAGGAAACTGGTGAAACTTATATTACTGCATATGCAGATTCTAACCATGATGCCCAGGCTGTCTGCCATGTTAAAGTTGTAGAGCCTGTTTATACAACAGAACTGCGTCTGGATAAAACAGAAGCAGAAATTATATCAGATGATTATTTCCAGTTAAATGCTTTACACAGTCCATCCAATGTAACATGCAAAGATATAGAATGGTCATCAAATGATACAAATGTTGCAAGGGTAGAAAATGGGAAAGTAACAGCAGCAGGCAATTCACCGGGTAAAGCTATAATTACGGCTAAAGCCTCAGATGGCAGTGGAAAGGAGGCAAAGTGCATGGTAACTGTATACTGGGAATATGAAAAAGCAGCAGCCTCGGTAGTATTGTCATATTATTCTGATAAAGTAACTTTAAGAAACAGTTCTGGCTGTGAGTATTCCATGGATAAAGAAAACTGGCAGGATTCCAATGAGTTTACTAATCTTGAACCGGACCATGAATATACATTTTATTCACGTAAAAAAGCAAGCGGTTATTTCAAAGCAGGTGAGATAAGCGAAGGGACAACAGTGAGGACACGGCCGAAAGCATCCCAAAAACCAGAAGCAACAAAGAAACCAGAAACAACAAAAATTCCAGAATCAGATGCAGGAGCAACAAAGCCGCCAGTTGTGGCAATAAATAATTGTAAACATACTAATACCATGATATATGGGGCTTTAAGAGCAACATGTACTGATAAAGGTTATACAGGTAATATTTACTGTACAGACTGTGGAGCAATGGTAGCAGAAGGAAATGATATAGCAGCATTAGGACATGATTATACTGAAAAGATAACAAAAAAAACATCTGAATCAGAGGAAGGGATTACAACATACACTTGTAGCAGATGTGGGGATTCTTATACCAAAACAGTGCCAAAACTTTCAGAAAATTCTGTGACAGAGAAAGAAGAATCTGGGAAAGACAATCCGAAAGAAAGCATTTTTAGAATTGAAAATGGTGTCTTAAAATCCTACCATGGCAAAAGTAAATCAGTTATAATTCCAAAAGGAGTAAAAGAAATTGGCACAAAGGCTTTTTACCAGAATAAGACGATAGAAAAAGTTACTATTCCAACGAGTGTAAAAAAGATTGGAAATTATGCGTTTTCAGAAAGCGGGCTCACAAATGTGGTTATACCAAAGGGTGTAACAGTTATTGGGAAATATGCTTTTAGTGGATGCAGGAAATTAAAGAGTGTGACAATTCCAAACAGTGTAAGGACTATAGGCAGTTCTGCCTTTGGTGGGTCTGGTTTAAAGAAGGTAAGTGTACCAGAAGGTGTAAAGAAAATGGGAAGTATGGTTTTTATTGCCTGTGATAACCTGGAAAGTGTATCGCTTCCAGGCAGCCTGAAAAAAATACCAGACCAGGCTTTTGCACATTCGGCAAATTTAAAGAAAGTAATTATTAAAAAAGGCTGTACTACAATTGGCAGCCATGCCTTTTGGTATTGCATTAAACTGAAAAAGCTGACACTTCCAAAAGGGGTGAAAAACATTAAAGAACGTGCCTTCTTAGATACTGCAATTAATAAGATATAGTCATTCAACTTGAAAAAAGGAATAAATAGCGTCATCAAGAGAAGAAAAATTATGAAGAAAATTCCGAAGAAACTTTTTCATATTAGCCCATACCTTTTCAATAGGATTCAATTCTGGAGAATATGGCGGAAGAAATATCAATGTTATATTATTATTTCCAGCAATTTCATTCAGCTGTTTTTTTCGGTGAAAAGACGCATTATCCATAACAATAACTGCATTCTTAGGAAGTCCAGGCAAAAGAATTTCTTCAAACCATCTCTCAAAAAACTCACCAGTCATTGTAGTACCATACTGCATTGGTGCAATTATTTGTTTTCCGTATTTTGCAGCAATAATATTTGTACGTTTAAATTTTCTTCCTTTTATTTTGCCGTAAACCTTCTTCCCTCTTTCTGAATAAGCATATTCACGATACAAATAACTATTAATTCCTGTTTCATCAATATATACAATATTTTCTTTATTGATATCTGCTGTTTTCTCAAGGTATTCCTTTACCTGTCCTTCTTTTTGCTCATAATAATGCAGTGTCTTTTTTTTCGTGTTATTCCAAGTCTTTTTATTGCTTTCCTTACTGCTTCCGTACTGCATCCAAACTCTTCTGCAGTCTCTTTTAAAAAAGCATCTGGGTTTTCTTCTAAAAACGATACCAGTTTTTCCGGATCAATTTTTTTAAACCCTCTTTTTAACGGTTTATTTGATAAATCACCTGTTTCCTTATATTTTTTAACCCACTGGCTTATTGTATTTATTCCTGCACCAAATATTTCACTTGTTTCTTTTAATGTATGTCCTGATTTATAATATTTTACTGCTCTTTCTCTTAAATCTTTACTGTAACTCATATTTATATTTTAACATATTTTATTCCTAATTTAAAGTTTAATTAGTATAACACTTCCAAAAAGCGTTACAAAGATTGATAACAAATATGGAATTTTTGGTTTTTGTGAACGTCCGCAGACTCTGAAGGAAATAATCATATTAAACCCGGAACTTAAACTGGATAATATGCTTGGAATTTCCATGCCATCGGATACTGCAATGTTATATGGGCTTCCGTTACAGAAATCCATTACTATTAAAGGGTATAAAAAGTCTACCTCTGAGAAATTTGTTGCTTATATCAATAAGCATAAAGCAAAATACAAAAAACCTGCAAAGTTTATAGTATTATAATATTGTGCAGGGAAAACATAAGAAGGCTTTGGTTTTATAAACAGTTGTCTGCTATTGGCAAAATTGTAACTTGAAAAAGAATAAAAAGCAGAGCAATATGTGCTACAGATCATAACTGTCTTTTATGGTTCAGATAGACAAACCTGGACTTTAATAAAGGGCAGTTATTTTTTTCGCTATACCTTGATGTTATGGATATTATATATTATAGGAATTTGATGAATTCCAAATGTTCAAGTTAAATGTTTCATAATTATAAGTTCAGGCGAAAGATATTTTGGCTGGTCAAATTTTGATTATTTACAGTAGTATGTTAATGTTGTCAATGGAACTGGAGCAGAAGAAAAGCCAGTCTTGAATTGACAGTAAAACAGCTCTGCTTTTTCTAACCATAATATGAAAATTTTTCGAATGTCTCTTGTACACCTGTACTAGTGTCTGTTTGTATAATATCCCTTACAAAATCCTGCTTGTGTTTGCAGCAGTCCTTATGTATTGTCTATATCATCGAAAAGGCTTAACTGTTTTTCTGTTTCCTCTTTTTTAGGTACAGAAGTTTCCCTTGCGGTTTTATAGTTCTTGTCCAGTTTTTTTATAAAGTCAGCACGCAATTTTATTGCAATATCCAGTACATCCAGATTATAAGTTATGGCACAGGCAGATTTATAAGAGACACTGGTGAGCATATCAAGAAATATGTCTAAATACTGGAAATACAGTTTCTGCTCATCCTTTGTCCCCAGGTTGTCTGATAGAGATAAGATTTTACATATTGACATTATGCAGGGGTCAGCATAATAGGCAGCCTCTTTCTTTCCCATCATGCCCATATGGCTTAGGAACACATCATACAGTATACGTTCTTCAAGGCTGCGGGTATCAGGTGCGTCAGGGGAAGCATGGAACTGTCCCATATATTTCTTTACTTTTTCTTCTGTGCTGGGTGTGCATCTGCGCACATGTCCTTCAATACCTTTGACCAGACCAAGGCTTATACCTATAACCTCTGCCCATTTCTTTTGATCCATGCCACATTTTATACGTTTTTCTTTGAAATTATTGCAGGCATATATATCCTTGTCTGTCAATGTTATTTTTGTTTTCTTTTTCATCCTGTTAACCTCCCAGTTAACTTTACATAGAAATTTGTGTCTATATGTATGTGAATATAAGAAATTATATCATAAAAGGATACAAAAATCTACAAAATATGCTTTCTATTTTTGCAAAACCAGGTGGAATGAAAAAAATTGATACCATGACCATGTAACAGGCACACAGAAAGCCGATAAACCGGCAGAAAGAGCATGGCATATATGGAGAAATTAAAGCTTACAGCAAACATCCTGTTTTCTGGTATTGGCTGCCAGGAAAGGGGACTGGAAAATTCAGGGGTGGTTGACCTTGATGTACTTGCAGTTTCGGAAATAGACAAGGAGGCAGTTTGTGGATATGCAGCGGTACACAAAGGACTTACACAGGAGATGGTTAACAGCTACAGTTTTTATCCAGATGAGGAGGAAATGATAAAGGAACTTACTGATAAAAATATCGGGTTCAATCCAGAGAAGGGAAAAGCTTACAACTGGAACAGAAACAGGAAAGACAAAGAGTACGAAATCAGGAAGTACTGGCTTGCAAACCGCCTGTGTCATAACCTTGGTGATATCAGCAGGATTGAAGCTCTGCCCATGGCGGATTTCTGGTCATGCAGTTTTCCATGTACTGATATCTCATGTGCAGGGAAAGGAAAGGGACTGGAAGAAAGCTCTGGCACAAGGAGCTCGCTTGTGTGGCAGGCCATGCGGCTGCTGGAAAGGGCAGTACAGGATGGTACACAGCCGGAATACATCCTGTTTGAAAATGTAAAAGATTTAATAGGCAAATTCAAGCAGGATTTTGAAAAAATATTGGCTGCCCTGCACAGGCTTGGTTATAAAACATACTGGAATGTAATAAATGCAAAAAACTGTGGCATACCCCAGACAAGGGAAAGGATATTTATTGTCTGTATAAGGGAAGAAGCCGGACTTGGAAGCTATGCTTTTCCAATGCCATTTAGGTGCAGTATGAAAGTTGGGGAGATACTAAGCCCAGACTCAGGTATAAGCCATCCCATCCATGATAAAAGGCTGGTTACGCTTCTGGATACGCTGTCAGGAAGCAGTGAGTTTTCTGGTATGGTAGTGCCTTTAGTACAGGATATTCCAGTATACGAAAAAACAGAAAAGAAACATTATTCGGCACAAAGGCTTACATCATCGCAGTGTTTCCAGCTTATGGGGCTTACGCCAGAAGATGCAGATAAATGCAGGGGACTGGGGATAGCCAACGGGCAGCTCTGCAGGCAGGCGGGGAATGGGATTGTCACAAACTGCGTGCAGCTGATAGGGGAACATTTATACAAGCTTGTGAAAGACCCGTCATTTGTGTGTACAGATGAAAGGATGAATGGAAAAACATCTGTTCCAAAAACTTATAACCATCTGTATATGGAAACAGCATAACAACAGGAGGAGGGATTTTAATATGGGAAACAATATTTATTTGGAAGGCCAGTCTGGGACAGTAGCAATTCCATGCAGTAAAGATGTATGTGATACAGGATATGGAAAATCAGTGGATATTATAAGGACAGAACTGAAAAATATTAAAGAGTCATTTGTCAGGATTGGATGGCATCTGAAAAAGATAAAAGATAACGGCTGGTATCAAAAGGAAGGGTATAAGAACATATATGAATTTGCAAAAGAAAAATTTAATATTTCCCAGCCAACAGCAACAAGGTTCATTAACATCTGCACCGAGTTTTCAGAAAATGGCAGTTCACCGGAGCTTGATGCCAGATACCAGGGTTATTCATTGTCGCAGCTGACAGAGATGCTGAATGTTGGTGCAGATAAGAGGAAGGAAGTTACACCAGACATGACAGTAAGGGAAATTCGGGAGTTTAAGAGAAAAGACAGGAAATTACAAAAATCCAGGACGGAGCAATTATCGGGACATACAGAACAGGATGAGTTTCATGCGGTGCCGCATGTAGATAGTATTTCCAAAGTATATATACAGGCAGTCCTGCCAGGGCTTAAAAATGATGAAGACCGCATGGAGTGGTTAGAAAATGTGGAGGACTGGGGGCTGTGGTATGTAGACCAGAATATCCATGCAGCATATTATAAGTATGATTTTCCAGATGGAAGCAGGCTTATAGCTGTGGAATATGGTTATGGTGAAAAGCTTTGTTCAGATAGTAAGAAATATTGTTATCATATGGTTTTTTCTGATATTTACTACAAAAAACATATGGAATCTGGGAAAGGTTTATCCTATTTTAAATACTATACAGAGCAGACGGCTGAAATTGGTACGCTGGTAGAGTTTCTCAGGGAACTGCAGGAGGAAAACAGTGCAGATATTGGCACATTGAAAGATGATGGTGGATATATTTCCAACGGATACATCATCATGGAGTTTGACCCGGACCATCTGGAAGAAGGGAATAATAAAGATAAAAGCTATGTAACCAGGCAGTATATTGAGTTTTACAGAAAAAATAATTATATACCGAAATATTTTAATGCGAAAAATAAAAGAGAAATTACAGACTATGCCCTGGCATTGACAACAAGCAGTGGTTCTTATACAGGGCTGGGTTCCATTATTGTTTTTGATGCATGGAAGGAAATTGAGAAAATTGATGAAAAACTGCTCCAGGGTGGCATTACATGGGAAGAGGCAGAGAGGACAGTCTGCAAAATATGGCGGGTTGCGAAGCCAGAGGAACAGGAAAAAATCAAAGAAAACTACAGGCAGGGTGTGGGCTAGGACAGGAAGGTTATACTTGTAATAGTATTTCTGGTTGACATAAGAAGGGTTTTGGAATATTATAAAGGTATCAGTTGATACTACAACAAAGGAGACTGGATTGGCAGAAGAAACAAGAGAGCGGATTGAAAGCAGGTTAGAAGTAAAATCCTATATACAAAATTTGAAGTATGCACTTAGTAATGGTGCAAAGATAAATTTCCAGGTACACAGGCTGGTTGACAGGCAGAGGGATGAAAAATTTACCAACCAGTATACAATGGATAAATTATTCCCAGATGAAAATCCGGTGGATGCCTTGAAAAGGGAACTAATAACCCTCACTGAAGAAGAATATATAAGGACAGTTACAGACACCAGGTTTCCAAAAAGAAGTGAGATGAGGGAATTTGGGAAAGTTTACAATGGCAGGGATGATGTATATATCAAAATCAGGGTGGAACTGCTTGGCATGTATGGGTACCCGGCAGCTTTTGTGATGTCTTTCCATTTTGCAGAAAGGGCATTTACACCAGGGATGTTCCCATACAGGAAGGACTGAAAGGGGGTGTTTTCATGGATATGGAAGTGGTTTATAGCAGGAAATGTCTGTGTACCTGCTGCATGGAAGAACATGAGGTGAAAACAGTCCGTGTAATGGAACGGGCCAGTTTTAAGGATGTACCAGTGGAGTATGAAGCGGTATATTTTTATTGTGATGAAGCAGAAGAATTATATATGGATGAAGAACAGGCAGGCCGGAATGCTGTTGCTGTCAGGGATGCTTACAGGAAATCACAGGGGCTTCTTACTTCTGGGGAAATTGTTGCTATCCGCAGGAAGTATGGCATCAGCCAGAAAGACCTCTGTACCCTTCTGGGATGGGGAGGCAAGACTATAACCAGGTATGAGGGGTACCAGGTACAGGATAAGGCACATGACACTATATTGAAAAAAATCGGACATGACCCTGGATGGTTTCTGGACCTGTTAAAAGGTGCAGAAGACAGCCTTTTGGTGGAATCTTACCATAAATATTTTGAAACAGCTGCAGCCCTTTATGAAGATAACCAGGACAGTTACCTGAGAAGGGCGATTGAAGCAAGGTATGCAAAAATCCAAGGTAACAGCATGCTCCAGGGGAATACTGTACTTTCTTTAGATAAAGTTGTGGATGTAATACGGTATTTTGCTGCTGCAGACAAAGTGACCAGCCTGTATAAGGTAAAACTGATGAAACTGATGTGGTATTCAGACCAGCTTTCTTATAAAAGGAGGGGCAGTGCAATAACAGGCCTTGCATACCAGGCCCTGCCTATGGGGGCAGTCCCGGTAGGGCATGGTTCAATTATAAACCTGAAAGGGGTTCCTTGCGAAGAAGTAGATATGGGGGAAACATATGCATACCGCTTCAGCCTGCAGGAAGCATCTGATTATCCTGCACTTAATTATGTGGATAAAGAAATACTGGATATGGTTATCAGGAAGCTTGGGAAAATGACAAAAAGGGAGATTGTGGAATTTATGCACAAGGAAAAGGCATATACAGAAACTGCACAAGGGGATATTATCAGGTATAAGTATGCAGACAGCCTGCAGATATGAATATATGCTGGCAGGATTACAGGTTTTCAAAGAACATCAGGAAAAGGTATTTACAGCTTTTTCTGATGTTCTTTAATCAGGAGAGGTTTTCTTATATTGGGTGCATGAAAAAAATAACTGGTATTTCTTCTGCGTTTTTCTTTTATTTTCCTGCCTTATTTAGATGGAAGGTATTTGTTTTAAAAAAAATTCTTGTATATAAGACAAATGCTATAAATTAATAAAAAACATAAAAAGAATAAGATTTTAATGAATAGCATATAAAGTGGCTTAAAAAAGTTTATAAACATCTGCCTGAAAGCTCTGCTGGGATATTTGTGAGGATTAGCAGGAATATGGTTTTAACATAGAACTTGTTCTATAAATCTGATAATTGTATCTGGTTATATTATATGAGGATATGAAAACTAAATTTTTGTGTTTTACCAGTAAATATGGAATTTTCTATATGCAGTCTGCTGCCCTGTAGACTTTACATATATAGTTAAGCTTGTATTTGTTGCAAGCAGGAAAATCTTCCTCTTTTTTTCTGTTTATATATTTCATCTTTAAATTTATATCAAGAATTTCCAACAGTCCCCAAAAGGCAAAAATGTATTAAAAAGTAAAGGAAGATGTTTTTTTGGATGGACTATAAAGAGGATTACAGAGTGTTACCAGAATGTGTATTGAAGTATTATGAGGATAATTTTATAGATTAGATAGATAGTAATGGTTTCTATATAAAAATTGCTCTGTGAGGCTTGGAATGTCCATGATATAACAGTTAATAGAAAAAAATGATATAAATAATCTGATACTTTAAAATGTTTAAAAATAGGAAAAGAAGGGCAGCAGGCAGTCAACAGGGTGATCAATTATATGTATCTACAGGTCAGACAGCAAGGGATGCTGACAGGAAATATATTAAGGACACAACAACCTTTACACCTGATACGGCAGATGGAACAACAGAGGTTGTATTTACCTTTAATGCAGAGGGGATGGCGGAAACTGATTTAGTAGTGTTCGGGGAAATCTTCTACCAGGGAGATTTGTACGAAAGAAAGAGTGTTGCAGAACACAGCGATTTAATGGATGAGGAGCAGTCAGTTTCTATTCCTAAGATTAAAACAGATATGCTTGATGCAAAAACTGGGTTAAAACTGGCAAATGCAGAGGCTTCATCAAAGATGAAGCCACTAAAGGAAGAGGATATGGTGTTACATGACACAGTAAGGTACAGTGGGCTTATTTTCCAAAAAAAACTTATTTTAAACGACATTATCTGAAATCACACATAAATGTTGAAATAAATCAACAATGTATGATATAATGGCAATATATTTTATAACTTATCCTGTATTTAGTGGAAACTTGGTTTGCATAGTATAAAATTTTATTTAATGTTTTATTAGGTAAATAGATAAGAGGTGAGGTAATGAAACCATATGTATTAGATGATACTTTTATAATTTCTGAGAAAATCAAAAAAATGTCAGAGGAAGAAAGACAGCAGTTAGCCAGGAAATTGGAGGAGAAAGGAAGAAAGGAAAAAGAAAAAATTATGGCAAGTGGAAACAGGAAAACTTTGCTTGTGATGTAACTTCAAGAGCCTATAAAATTGATTAAATTTATGGATAACAGGCATTTCTAACAGGATAACTGTTACTTTTAGAAAACGGAAACAGATTAAAATAAATTATAAAACTAATTTTGGGGAGGTGAGATAAATGAAGAAACAGTACATGGAAGATGACAGGATTATTGAAATATCGGATGAGGTCAGGAACATGTCGGAGGAGGAAATTGACAGGCAGATTGCTATTCTTGAGGCAGAAGCAAGAAGGGAAGCTGAAAATATTCCAAAGCCTGATTTGCTGCAAGTTTGATTTGCACAAAGAAAATCAGCAGAAATTATAAAAAAATTTTGGGAGGTGAGAGGATGATAAAACCATATGTATTGGACGACGGAATCGTTGAAATCCCTGAAGAAATCAGAAATATGTCTGAGGAAGAAATGGATCGACAGATTGCTATTCTTGAGACAGAGGGAAGAAGAGAAAAAGAAAAGATTGAAGCAAGAGAAAAAGAAAAAACATTACTGGCAATCTAAATTGGAAAAAGAAAACAGATTAACAGGCATTCTTTGATGGGATGTCTGCTATTCTTCAGGAGGCGATATTATGAACGATATAGTCTATGTTTTAGATGATCATTTTGAGATCTCAGAAAAAGTTGAAAATATGTCAGAAGAGGAGCTGGATCGAAGGATCGCAATTTTGGAACAGAAAGCCATTGAAGAGGCAAAAAATCTTCCAGAACCTTCTTTGTCGCAAATCTAAATTAAAATACTCTGGCAGCAGCTTAGTTCAAAAAGGAAAAATGAATAAATCAGAGTAAAATGAACCAAGGAGCAAAATCTTTGGTTTGTTTTTATTGAAGAAATTTTTCATAACCAAAGTAAAAAAACTAATGAAAAATAAAAAAAGGGAAGAGGAGGATTTACTGAGTCGGATATCAATATGGTAGAAAATGTGCATGCAGCCATACAGAGCCATTTTTGCAGTATTAGGTAAGTGTGACATAAATCTGCTGCCATATATATTTTACAGATATAGTGAAGCCTGTATTTGCAGCCACCAAACCCCTCCTCTTCTTTTTTCGTTTTTTTCTTCCCTGCATTTATCTGATGACCACAGGCTATCCTCTGTTTTTTTGCTGCCATTTTCCGATTGTATATATACATCAAAAATTTTGGTGTACAGAAGGAGGTAAAAATGTATTAAAAATTGAAGAAGGAAGAGGAGGGTTCGGGTGGGATGTATGGTACATTTAAAAATGATATCAGAATGTGTCTAAAAGCCTTGCAGAAACATTTTTGTGGATTAGATACATGATATGCTTTTTGTGTTAAAAATTGCTATATGGCAGCAGGCAGTATAAGGTGATGTAATTACATATATAGGCATTGTTATGGGCAGCATGAGAGAAAAAGATAAGGGAAAATTGGGAAGAGGAGGATTTTTTCTGTTATAGAAATATTTGTATTATAAAACCTGTACATAGAATTATACAGGTTCTATTAAAATGTAACTCTTTAATTTTAGCAGTTATTATAGGATAACTATCATTTTACTGCAGTTTTCTCAATCTGTTCCATAGTCTGTATGCTGTCAATATTTAACAAAATTCCCAGCATATCTATACAGCCAGATGATGGCAGTACTGGTTCGCTGTCTGATATAACAATATTGTCCAGATATCCATCATCTCTGTTTGTCCTGATTGCAAAATATCCAGATTCATCACCAGTAGTTTCGTCATAATTGAAAGTCTGGCCAATGATATGGTACTGGTATAGCCCTTTGTCTATTGGATGTGCTATTTTTACTGCAAAATAACAGCCCTGGCAGCAGTTTTCAGAAATCCATTTTTGATGGTCCGCAATTACATAACAGGTATCTGCATTTCCAAAATAACTATCCAAACTACTGTTGCTGCCTGGGTACAGAAGCGAACCTGCCAGTTCCATAACTTTGCTGTGTTCTAATGGCTTTTTGGTGGAAACAAAACCAGAATATGCAAGATTGTTCTGGTACAGATACATCTGGATAGCATCTGGTATTTTTTCATAAAGGCAATTTTGTATTGATTCTAACATTTTTCTTGTTTCTTCGTCTGTCAGTTTTCCATTAAATGATACAGAATAAATATTATCATCCTCCATAATTTCAAACCTGTAGGATAAAAAACAGTCCCTGCCCTGCTGCATGGTGCTTTCTGGTGTATCTTCCTTCTGTGTGCCTGTAATATTGTTGTTAAAATTTTTTTGATTCATAACGAAATCCTCCTTTTTAAATTTTTAGTATGAAGAAAGAATACCATCTGCACCATGTCTTTCTTTTTAGCAAAAATGCACTGAATGAATATGGTGGTTCATCTTATGTGCTTGCAAGTTTAGGGAATTTATAATTGTTACTGTAACAACAGTTTTTATTAATTATATCACTTTGTTGAAGGATATCAACAAAATGGGATTGAAAAATATGCCTGATGTTGACATAATTCAACGAAATGGAAAGGATGGTAAAGTTATGATGGATGTTAAGTTATGTCTGGAAGAGACAGGAAAAAGGATTATGGAGAGGAGGAAGAAGATGGGGCTGACACAGGAGCAGTTAGCAGAAAAATGCGAATTGACAACACAGGCAGTCAGCTATTTTGAATCTGGAAAACGAGCCATGAGACCAGAAAATTTAATGAAAATTGCATCAGGTCTGGGTGTCAGTACAGATTATTTGTTGACAGGTGACATCATTGACAAGGACAAACTGCTGCTGTCTGAAAAGTTAGGCAAGCTTAATCCAAAAGAAGTAAGGCTTATTGAAAGTATCATTGATGAATGCATAGAGTTATATCATAGGGATGCATGATGTATAATAACAGTATGTTGTAACTCAGAAACCCTTATATGAATAAAGCCAGCTGGCAGGGTTTGGTGTCAGCTGGTCTAAGCTTAGGTAACTGTACAATAGTTCTAAAAACATATATCCTCATCTTCTTCTCTTTTGTTTCTATTCTTATAATCTGCTATATATGAAAAAACTTTGAACCTGCATTTTTGCAGGATTTTTTCTGTTTTTATTTTGGTATTATTAATATGCAGGGAGTATAAGCCAGTAAAATGAAATTTTTGAAGGGAGGTAAATGTTTATGGCAGATATGGATATGGTAATAGAAACAGGAGACATCAAAAGTGGATATATTGTTGATGGGATTATTACACCAGGGCTAAATCTTCTGGTTCTCCCCAAAAAACAAAGAGAACAATGTTTTAGCATGAGTTTCCCATTATTTATTGCAAAATCCAAGGGAATTTGGAAAGAAGCAACAGCTGGCAGTGTTGTTTGGTTTTCGCTGGAAGAAAACAAAGAAAAATCAAGGCAGATGTTTGATGGTTATACTATGGTACATGGCCAGATTTTTGATATCTATGCTTATAAGAATGGATATTTTGGAAACAAAATCAAGGATACCATGGAAATTTTCTTGAAAGATAATCCACATATAAAGCTGGTGGTAATTGATTCCATTGAGGAAATTGTTAAAGGAGAAATTGGGCATATGGATTGTGGACATGCCTGTGAAATCCTGCATAACATGAGGCTGGCTGCTATCCAGAAGGAAGTACCAATTCTGGTAACGGTGTATGAAGAGGATTTTGGTGATGGGAGCAAGTGGGATGGGGTATCAGATGTAGTTATAAGGATTAAAGAAGGAGAAAACCCGGGAAGACATGAATATATACTCTATATGAAAGAAAAGGATAAAACTGGATCAAAACTGGAAATAGTTCTTGATTCTAAAAATGGTAACTGGAACTGGATAACAACTAAATAACACTTACACCTTTATATTGGGCTGCAGCATTATAAGAAACACTTAATGTTACAGTCTTTTTTTATTATAGGGAATGTTGCTGTTACAGACTGTATTTCTGCCAGTTCTGGGATGCAATGGCATGTGGTATCCTGATATCAGGATTGTAGACAGGAAGACATTTTTACATGATGGTATATGGACATGAAGTTAAAATGACATGTTGGAATGTCTATATGGTTACATGTCCATATGTAGCAAGGGTTACAAGCATTCATGCAGGCTGTTTTACTTGTTTATATGCAGACATAATTGCAGTTTTTCATGCAAAGATGCTGTCAAAATGGTATATCTGTATGTTTGTAGATTTATATGCAGACATGCTGTCTGGAAAACAGGCTGGCATGTGTTCAGGGTTGTTTGCCTGCATGTAGTTATAAATGCGGATTTTCATGTAGACTGGCAGACATTATTACATAGTTTTTAGAAAAACGAAGGGAGGAAAGTATATGAAAATTATATCTATATCAAACATTAAGGGTGGTGTGGGAAAGACAACAACAGCATCTGTACTGGCTGTTGGGCTGGCTGAAAAAGGTTATAGGGTACTGTTAATTGACAGTGACCCACAAACAAACCTGACTATGTGCTTTATACAAGAACAAGCAGACTGTAAACCAAGCTTATACCATGTTTATAGCAATGGTGAAGCTGTTGATGATGTTAAAGTGGCAGTGAAAAATAACCTGGATTTAATAATTGGAGATTTTGAATTATGTAATGCAGATCTTCAGTTTGCGAAAGCAGGAAGATTGAAAATGCTCAAGAAAGCAATTAAAAGCATTAATACAGAATATGACTTTGTGATCATTGATACACCACCTAATCTTGGAGTACTGTCATTAAATGCCTTCATTGCCAGTGATTATATGGTTGTTCCCATGTCTGCAGATTCCTTTTCACTCAAGAGTGTAAGGCTGTTAAAAGAAACATTGGATGATGTTGCAGATGAGACAGAGAAAGAGCTGCCTGTTGCTGGTATCCTGCTGACACGGTATAACAACAGAACCAATGTATCAAAGCTGTTGGAAAATTCTTTGAATTCTGCTGCTAAGTTATTGGGCACAAAAGTTTTTGAAAGTAGAATCAGACAGGCAGTTATATTGCAGGAAAGCCAGATTGCAAGAGAAGATTTATTTTCATATGCTGTAAATGCAAAAGTAACTGAAGATTATAGAGGATTTATTGACGAATTTCTGGAAAGGACAGGTGTATGATTATGGGTGGGGTGAATATGAAACTGATGAAGGGTATAGATGATGCTGAAAGCCAGTTACAGAAAGAAAAACAAACAACAAAAACAGAAGAAGCAATGAGGAAAGGGACAGGGACTGAAAATAACAAGGGAACTGTTAGAAACCCTCAGAAATCAGAGAAACAGCCAAGAATAAAGAAAAATACAGGGATGGGAAAAAACAATGAAAAGGAAACTGATAAGATGCTGAAGAAGCAGGTGTTTTCATTCAGAGCGGTGTTGGCTGACATATCAATTTGGAAAGCTTATGCAGTTGCATCGGGAAAGACTATGGAAGATATATGCAATGCTGCTATGTATGAATATCTTAAGAAGCATAAGCTGGCAGGTGTAGAACAGGCAATCTTTGAAGCAATAAAGGCAAGGGATGCAAATGACAGGTAACAGGCAGGGGAAAGAATGTAATTTGTTAATGTTGGTAAAAATAATGGAAAATCTTTGATTTCATGTAGACATACAAACATATCATCATGTAGGAGTGTTATCGTATTTACTGGAAGATAAGAATATAAGTATAGATTTCTTTAATTTTTTATCTAAAAAAAAGATGAGGTCTGCATGGAAAATCTCATCTTTTTTATAGTAATTAGAGGACAAAGTGGTAAAACATACCATTAAGGACAGTGTTTTTACAAATTTATTTAAAGAGAAAAAATATCTGGTGCAGCTGTTCCATGCACTCCATCCAGAAAGAAAAGGTGTTACAGAAGAGGATATCAAAGAAGTGACAGTCAGTAATGTCCTTGTGGATGACATCTATAATGATGTGGGGTTCATGGTCGGGTCAACTTTGCTGGTACTGGTTGAATGCCAGTCTACCTGGACAGTGAATATCATATTTAGGGCATTGATGTATCTGGTACAGACATACAGGGAATATTTCAGGAAAACAAAACAGAACCTGTATAAAAGTAAAAAACTGGAAATGCCTGAACCAGAATTATATGTCATATATACTGGGAACAGGAAAACAAGACCAGAAGAAATTTCTTTGAAAGAAGAATTTTTTGATGGGAAAGACATTTGTATTGATGTTAAGGTAAAGATGGTGTATGATGGCAGGGATGGCGATATTATTAACCAGTATGTTGTATTCACTAAGGCATGTAATGAACAGGTGGAAGTTTATGGCAGGACCAGGAGGGCTATACAGGAAGCAGTCAGGATATGCAAGGATAAAAATGTCCTGAAGGAATATCTGGAAAGCAGGGAGCAGGAGGTGGTAGACATGATGATGGAACTGTATGACGAGCAGGAGATACTTAAATCTTATGTTGAAAGCGAAAGGTTTGATGCTGAAAATGTTGCAAAAATTGAAACAGCCAAAAGATTCCTGAAGATGGGAAAACTTTCTGTTGAGGAAATTGCAACAGGTTCTGGACTTTCAATAGAAACTGTACTGGAGCTGCAGAAGGAACAGTTACAGATGGTATAACCAAAAAATGTAATAAGGATAGTTATTTTGCTAAAACTATAAAAACAGTATGAGAGACAGGAAGTTCTGTGGTAACATCCTGTCTTTTGTGTGTTTTGGATTATTTGTATGTAATAGAAACAGGTATTAAAATAAACTGTTGATGGTTTCTTAATTATTCATATCTAGGCAGTGTTGCCTTTATAAAAATATATATACATTCATTGTGCTATGGAAAGTGCAGGTGCATGTTTGATGTTGCATATCCAAATACCTGTTTCTGCCAATATTTTCAGTAGTTCCTGTATAGTACAATAACAGAGAAATGGAAACATGGAAATACAGGAAAGGAGGTAAGATAAATGGATGAAAGGCTAAAGGATATTGTGGATAATTTAGAATCCATGATAATTGGTTTAGATGAAGCATTCAAATTTCATTGTGATATGTGTGGGAAGTGTTGTATACACAGGGAAGATATCCTGCTGTCACCAAAAGACATCTATAATATGGCTAAAGAATTGGGCATAAAAGCAGAAGAATTGTTTGAACAATATTGCGAAGTTTATGTGGGACAGGATTCCAGAGTTCCCATTGTTAGGTTGAAACCTCGTGGTTCAGTTAAAAGGTGTCCACTGCTAAAAAACAGGAAGTGTATGGTGCATAAGGCGAAACCAACAGTCTGTGCTATGTTCCCTATCGGCAGGTGTCTTATGGCAACAAATCCAAAAGAAGGTCTTAAGGATATCAGCCAAGGCAAGTTCCAGTATATATTCAGCGATCCTGGGTGTGGGGATGCTTCAGAAACTCATACTGTTAGGGAATATCTGGAATCTTTTGGGATACCTGTGGAAGATGACTTTTTCCTGAAATGGCAGCAGGCAGTACTTGATATGGGTAATTTTTTCCGAAAAATTGAAAAAACTGTGAGCCATGAAACCATGGAACTGGTATGGAGAGCAGCCTTTATTGGGTTATATTTGCATTATGAAACTGAAAAAGACTTCATGCCACAGTTTGAAGACAATGTAAAGAATTTTTTTGATATGCTGGATTCAGTTTTTCCAGAGGGAGGGGATAAACCAGTAATATAAGATAAATTTATATGGCAAAAGAGACCATTTAACCAGCTGGCAATGGTTGCAGGCATGGAAAAGGTCTTGGAAAAAATATTTTTTCCAAGACCTTTTCTTATTCCAAATTGATCATTAATGGCATTTTTATATAAGAAATAGAGTAAATAGGAAAATGGTGATGGTATATTTCACTATGGGTATTTGGTAATCAAAGGAAAGTTAATGCTATCCCAAATTCAAAAAAAATTCAAAAAAGTAAAAAATATGCTAAAGTTTCAGATAAAATTCACCGATATAGAATATATGAATAAGAAATCAGGAGAGAAATATCCATTTCCCTGGCTCATTCATCTGAGAAATGAAACTAAAAATTCCTAGATTTCTAAGGAAAATCACTTGATAATATAGGGGGTGAATAATGGGAAAAAAACTTGATTTTGTAAGAGTTGCAGACCCAAACAAAGAGATACTGGCTGACCTTTTGGTGGCTGCTAAGGGGCCAGGAAGGACTATGAAGAAATTCGCAGCAGAGTGTGGAAGCAGCCAGCCTACCTTTTCGAGGATTGCAAACCAGTTATACAAAGGGCCTCTTTCAGATGAAATGGTAAAAGCAATTGCAGAGCATGCAGACCCTGGGAGTGGTGTCGGGCTTGATATGTTAATGGGGGCAAATGGGATGGCAAGGGTTGTGGATTCATCCACAGTTGTCCGGGATTCAAGAATGGAGGTAGAAAAAGAGTTTGTTAATGTAGTTATATCAAGGCTTGAAATGGATGGCAGCTTAATTGCCAACGAAATAGACCACCTTTTTCTGATTGGGACAACCCACAGATTTAAGCCCGATTTGCTGGTGAGGGTAAAATCAGCAACAAATGGAAGCTACTTATGGGCATTTGAGCTTATTTTGCCAAAAATGGATTTATCTGGAAGGCAGGGTATAGATAATGGAGACCATTATAAACAGTCGGTAGCGGAGTATGGAAGATTATTTATAGAAAAAGTAGGCAGAATATTGCCCTTGTTTTACAATAGTGGCGAACCAATAGGAAAAATTTCATTTGTTGTTACAGACGAAAAAGCTTTTGAATATTTAATTTCAGAATATGCAGAATATTACCGGGTACCATTTAAGGCATCATTTGTCTTGTATAACATAGAAAGGGAAGTTATAGAAATGGAGACTGCATTGAAGAGTGCTGAATGATAATTAGAGAGGAGTCCGATAAATCGGACATAACCATTAATCAATCAAAATGAAAAGAGAGGTAGTTTTATGGAAACAATGCAGTTAAAATGTCCTGTTTGTAATGCCCGGTTAATTGATTCAGTTTCAGGTAATAGGTCAAAACTGGTACCTGAAGAGAATTTCAGGTCGGAATGGAGGCCTGATTATATCCAGAAATGCCCAAAATGCAAAAGGCAAATTGGAATAAAGAAATTAATTCCTGTTAACAGGAAGGTAAATTAATACTTGGCACAGAGCACGATGCATCATGACATACGAGCCTGGCAGGTAGTTTGTAAAAAACTGTCTGCCAGGCTTTTATTTATAACAGGAAATATTATTCTGGTTCAAGGAAGTATAATTAAAATGCTGGCTCCCAGGCTGACAGGGGAGAAAGGAGCATATATGGCTGGATATAATGGTTATAGAATGAGCAACAATGCGGTTCAGGCATATGAAGATGGGGAAATGCCGATGTCAAAATGGACGAAAGCTGCTATTATTGCCAACATTAAAGAACAGGCAGATGATGGAGGGTTATCACTGAAATGCAGCCTTACGGTTTTAAAAAAAATTCCAGCAGGAGTCCTGAGAGACAGGTGTTTGTACAGGTCATCATGGCATCATACTGGAAAATATTACCACGAAACAGATTTTTATTCTTTGGATACTTCCGCTATTGAAGAACTGACAAATGAAGATTTGCAGCAGATGGCACTGGATTATAAGGAAGAGCAGGAAAGGATAAAAAGGGAGAAAGCGGAAGATACAGGAAAAAAATGTGAATGTACCTTTTTAGTATGGCCAAGTTTCGGAAAACGTGCAAGACCAGAAGAAATCACGGAAGTTGGGATTATAAAGGGTAACTGGTTTTATCGACCCAATGGCAGGAAAAAGTCTATTTATGCAAGGGGATTCAGGGAAATAAGGGAGATTAGCGAATAGTAACGGAATTAAAAAATCTGCCCCAAGATGGGCGGAAAGCCACAAAGGCCTGCCGGGAGCCTTAAATTCCCGGCCCATAATAAAAGCTGGTGATAAACTCAAAGACTTCAAACAGGAGCAGGCAGGAAAATATGATGATAACTTTGTATATTTGTCTAGGAAGCTGAAAAACCTTACTTCCTGAAAAAACATAAAATTTTTCGGGATGAAACCGGTAATTAGTAAATATCAAGTTATGTTTTGTAAAAAAACATTAATTTTACTAAATGCTAAATTATTATATCTAGCTAGATATTTAATTTATGATGTATTGGTTAAGGAGTAATAGCACATGAAAAAATAATTCTACAACTCAAAGCAGGAATTTGTAGATTGTCATACCGAAGGATATGGTGGAAGTTGCAAAACTATTCACGAAACCAGTAATCAAGAAAATTATAATTGTACATAATGAAAGGGTGTTTGTTATAGAAGGTGGGCTGATGATATATGTCTGGCCAGCATATCAAGGGAAGATGTCAATCAGGATGCAATGGAGATTTATATTGACAGGGGTGTATTAGGGGTAAGGTTTTTTACAGATATTGTAAATAATAAGTTTAGGATGGAAAGAGGGAATACAGAAGAAGATTTGCGATGGTTTTACTGATGCTGAAGCCCAGAGGAATGATTAATCCGCTAATATTAGAATAGATGTGTAAGTTAGTGTTCCGAAAGCTTTACTGGAATGAAAGAAGGATAAATGTTGCAAAATGAACAGAAAATAGAGGTAAAAGTGAAATTCAGGAAGTGGGAAAAGCCGGTGGGGTTACCCCACAGCAGGATATGGGACAGACTTGTTACAAGGGGTGGGGATTTGTCCCAAAATCATAATAGAGGCTTGGGAGTTCCTAAGAGGACACAGAATGACAGGGAGGTGGCTGGATATGAATGAAACTTTAGGTACCAGGCATGAAAAAACTTTAATGCCTGGTGAAAAATATAACCTAACAATCAAGGAAGCAGCAGCATATTTTTCAATTGGTGAGAAGAAACTGCGGAGGATTGCAGAAGAAAACCATGAGGCGGGTTTTGTGCTCATGAATGGAAGCCATATGCTGCTTAAACGGAATGCATTTGAAAAGTATATAGACATGACTAGTTCGATTTGAACTTTGGCTTAAGAATACAAGCAGAAGGAGGGAAGCCATGTGGGCAATACAAAAAGGAGGGACACGAAAGGCAGGGTACTCCGTCCAGGGGAAAGCCAGCAGAAAGATGGAAGATACCGGTATACATATTATATAAATGGAAAACAGTATTGCTTTTACAGCTGGAAATTGGAGGATACTGACAGGATACCACAAGGGAAACATCTATGCACATCCTTGCGGAGCCAGATTAAATGGTTAAACAAATCTAGGGAACAGAGGATTGCATTCCGTGGAAACGGGATAAGTATATTGGGGCTGGCAGAGAGATACTTAGAGATTCAAAATGCAAATAATAGGATAAGGACATCCACAAAGGCAGGTTACAGGACAGCCCTGAAACATATCAGGGAAGATCCTGTTTCTTCTGTCCGTATTGATAAATTCAAAAAATCGGATGCAAAGAAATGGATTATGTCACTAAAAGGAAAGGGATTTGGATATAGTACCATATCGTCTATCCATGGGGTGGTAAAACCTGCATTCCAGATGGCTGTGGATGATGACCTGATCCTAAAAAATCCCTTTGATTTCGTACTTACTGATCTTATTGAAAATGACAGCACAAAAAGGGATTCCCTTACATTAGAAGAACAGGATTCCCTGCTGGAATTTATAAAAAATGACAGATATTACAGCCAGTATTATGATGCAATAGTCATTTTGTTTGAAACAGGGCTTCGCATAGCGGAATTCTGTGGGCTTACTTCAGATAAAATTGACATGGAAAACAGAATGATAACAATTGATACACAGCTTCACAGGGATAAACAGGGATACTACTTGGAAAAGCCAAAAACAAGTGCAGGATTCCGGACAGTGCCAATAACAGATAAGGCATATGAAAGCTTTTCTAATTTACTCCAAAGCCGGACAAAGAAACAGGCAGAAAAAAATGTCTGCAGGCAGAAAAATTATCTCTGCTTTGACAGGAATAATATGCCACGGTATGGCAGCCAGTGGGATAAAATCTTTGAAAATATATGTAAGAAATATAGAAAAACCAACAGGACGGCAAAGTTTAAAGTGACACCACATATATGCAGGCATACATTTGCCACCAATATGGCAATAAAAGGGATGAACCCCATAATACTAAAAGGGATTATGGGACATAATGATATATTTACTACATTTGCAATTTATACACATGTAAAAGGGAATAATTACATAGATGAATATAAAAAACTTGGGCTGGTCAGTATAGATGCAGAAACAGCAGAAAAAGTGCCAGCAAAAGACAAATATAAGGTAATAGAATTTAAAAGCCGGACTGCCCGGCAGGAAACAGGTACCAGTGCTGTTTAGCATAAATCTGGTACCTGTTTTTTGCCCAATTATAACAAATAAGTATTTAATGCTATGCTGTTTCATGGTATACTAACAAAGTATAGTAACATTGGCTCTCCAGTTTTGAGGAGGGATATGCAATGAGTGTTAAAAGAAGGGATAAGAAGAACAGGATACTAAGGGATGGAGAGACACAATGTAAAGATGGCAAATACAGATTTACATTTTATGAGAACGGCAAACAGAAATGTTTTTACAGCTGGAGGCTGGAAAGGACAGACCCACTGCCATCGGGAAAAAGGGAATGTATGGCACTCCGTGACAAGGAAGATGAATTAAGGAAATCTAAAGACAGGGGACTTGCTTACCAGGGAGATGGAATGACTGTACTGGAACTGGTGGATAAGTATACCCTGCAGAAACGGGGAGTAAAGCATACAACACAGGCAGGATACAGGACAGTGCTTAATATATTGAAAAATGACCCATTTGGGGCAAAAAGGATTGACAAGGTAAAGCTTTCCGATGCAAAGATATGGTTAATCCAGTTACAGGAAGATGGACGGAGCTACAGTTCCATCCACTCTGTCAGGGGAGTGCTGAGGCCTGCATTCCAGATGGCTGTGGATGATGACCTGATCCTAAAAAATCCCTTTGAGTTCCAGTTAGCAACTGTAATTGTAAATGATTCAGTTACCAGAGAGGCGGTTACCATAAAACAGGAGAGACAGTTCTTAGCATTTGTAAAGAATGACAGCCATTTCAGCAGGTACTATGAGGGTATCTGCATCCTGTTCAAGACAGGGCTCCGTATTTCAGAATTTTGTGGGCTTACCCTTGCTGATATTGACCTGGCAGGCAGGACAATTAATGTGGACCACCAGCTCCAGCGAAGCAGCCAGATGGAATATCTTATCGAAGATACCAAGACAAATGCAGGCACAAGGGTATTGCCAATGACAGATGAGGTATACGAGTGTTTCAAAACGGTTATCCAGAACAGGCCAAAACCAGAAACAGAGCCAATAATTGCAGGAAAGACAGGATTCCTTTATCTTGATAAAAATGGAATGCCTATGGTTGCACTGCACTGGGAAAAGTATTTTGAGCATATTGTGGAGAAATACAATAAGATTTACCGTGTGCAGATGCCAAAAGTCACACCTCATGTATGCAGGCACACCTACTGCAGCAATTGTGCAAGGGCAGGGATGAACCCGAAAACCCTGCAGTACCTGATGGGGCATTCGGATATTGGAGTTACCCTGAATGTTTATACCCATCTGGGATATGAGGATGCAAAGGAAGAATTATCAAGGATCAATATGGCCGGAACTTCCAAGAGCCATGCCTTCAAAAAGCAGGCATAAAGGCAGAAAAAACGGCCTGTGATTCCATAAACCTGCAAAACATGGTGCTTTTGGCGGTTGTTATGCCACCAGTTACCGCCAGATATTGGTGTTGGTAAAATGCAAAATAAGGGGTCAATTTACCAACATTTTTACCAACATTGAGTGCTTTAATATGCCAGAATATGCCATCTTATGGCAAAACAGACAAAAAGAACAGATAACTAACAAACCTTGGTTTTACAAGGAAAACCAATAGTTTTAAGGAGATTAAAATAGATGATTAAGATATTATTCATATGTCACGGCAATATATGAATGTTTTTGTTAAAAGCATTAAATAATAAGGCTTTGATGGCAGAAAAAAATTTTTTACACCTGTTTTGCACCTTTTAAAATGGAACGGAAAATTTCATGGCATGGCATTAAAAAAACATGGAATGTAGTATTGATATCCTGCTACAAGGGCTAAGATTATTGACTTTTTATAACTGGCTGGTATAATTTTATTAAGAAAACCAAAAATAACTGATAATAACCATAAACATCCAGATTGGTTTTAACCAGTAAAACGGATAACGCAGGTTATATTGTCTGCCAGGAGGTGATGGAATGGTGCAGGAAGCATATGATGTAATAAACCAGTTTGTACAGGGGGTTAAGATGCAGCTTGGCAGCCATATACAGAATATTATTTTGTATGGTTCTTATGCAAGGGGATGGGAAAAAGGAAATTCAGATATTGATATTTTACTGCTGGTTGATTTGACAAACAAAGAAATCAAAAAAATACAGAATGATGTATATGACCTGGCATTTGAACTGGCATCAGGCAGGGATATTTCACCTGTTATTATTAATTCTGTACAGTTTAATTACTGGAAAGATACATTGCCATTTTATTATAATTATAGAAAAGGAAGGGCATCTTTTATATGACGCAAAAGGAATATGATTTGAGCCATTACAGGATTGCACAGGCAGAGGAGGAAACATTGAGGGGGTTCAGTTGTCTGTTTTAATAACGGGCTTTTTAAAGATTCAGAACCGTTCTTATTATGTAATTTTTTATGCGCTGAAAGCTGTACTAGCTTTGGATTCAGTGGATTTTAAACGGAATAAAGATGTAATAAATTATTTTAACCAGTATTATATAGCTACAGAAATTTTTCCAAAAGAACTTGGAAAAAGAACAGGAAGAATTAAAAATATACGTCAAAACAGTGATTATGATGATTTTTATTTAACATCAGAGGAAGAAGCTTCTGAACAGATAGAAACAGCAAAATTTACATTAGAACTTGTATCAGAATATTTGGTTAAAAATTATGCACAATAAAAAGTAAGGTTAATCTTGTAATATTAATGAATTTTATACAATAACGGATAATAACCATAAGCAGCAGGATATAATTTAAATTTAAGAAAAGGGTAATGTTTATGGATATAGAAATTAAAAATGCTGTAATTGCATCAGGCAGTGAGGCACAATATGATGGAAGTGCAAAACGCCTGTTAGGGCAGAAAATAATACTTGCACATATACTTGTAAGCACAGTTAAAGAATTTAATGGCATGAAACCAGAGGATGTTGTGCCTTATATTGAAGGAAACCCTTATATAAGCAGTGTGCCTGTAGAACCAGGCTTGACAAATTCTGTAATGGAAACAGGAGGAAAACGCATAACAGGTTTTAACACTGAAAATTCTGAAATAAAAGAGGGGCTTATAAGGTTTGATATTGTATTTTATGTACATATACCATCCAGAGGCAGCAGTGGAAGCAGCCTTATACAGATTATAGTAAACGTAGAGGCACAAAAAGGTGCAGCATTAAATTACCATCTGCTTAACAGGGCAATATTTTACGTATGCCGTCTTGTGTCATCACAGAAAGGGCGGGATTTTGAAAATTCAAATTATGATGATATAAAAGGTGTTTACAGTATATGGGTCTGCATGAACATGGATGAGGACAGCATGGTGCATGTAAAGCTGGATAAAGAGCAGCTGTTAGGTTCTTATGACTGGCATGGCAATATGGATATGGTTAATATAGTAATGATAGGGCTTGCAAAAGAACCAGCAGGAAATGCGGAAAACCACGGGCTGCACCGTCTTCTGGGTGTGTTGTTGTCAGATACAATGAAAGCAGAGGAAAAATTTAATGTAATGGGAAATGAGTATGGTATTCCTGTAGATATGGATATAAGAAGGGATGTGGATATTATGTGTAATCTGAGCCAGGGTATAATGGAGAAGGGCGAAGCCATTGGACGTGAAAAAGGTGAAGCCATTGGACGTGAGAAGGGCGAAGCCATTGGATTTGAGAAAGGCGAAACCATTGGGTTTGAAAAAGGAAGAAAAGAGAGTGAAAATAAGTTTATTATAAGTATGCACAAAAGAGGATATTCATTAGAGGAAATAGCTGGCATTACAGAAAAAGGAATTGATGAAATAAAAACAATTGTTAGAAGCCAGGGTGTTATATTAGTATAATAAATTAATGGCAGATGTTTTTATAATTGGAATAATTGATTTAAACATATAATATTTGAATAAAAAGGAACTGTACAGAAGCCACCAGTATATGATAAGGTACAAAGACCTTGGCATTTATCTGGTGGCTTTTTGGTAAAATGGACACTATAATAAGAAAGGATGTAGATATTATGTGTAATCCCAGCCAAGGTATAATGGAGAAGGGCGAAGCCATTGGACTTGAAAAGGAAGAAAAGAGAGTGAAAATAAGTTTATTATAAATATGCATGAAATGGGATATCCGTTAGAAGAAATAGCTGGTATTATGGACAAGGGAATTAATGAAGTAGAAAAAGTAATTGAAGGGTAAAAAGGAGGGTATGCCTGTATGGAATATATAAGACCACTGCCAATAGGTGTGGAATTTTATAAACAGATGATAAGCAAAGGATATTATTATATAGACAAAACATTGCTGATACGTGATTTGCTTGCACAAAAAAATACAGCCACATTATTTACACGTCCAAGGCGTTTCGGAAAAACACTGGCACAAAGCATGTTAAAGACCTTTTTTGAAAAAGAAATCCTTCCAGATGGGACAGTAGCGGACAATTCTGTATATTTCGAGGGAAAAAAGATTATGGAAGCAGGGGAAGAATACACTAAGCATATGGGACAGTACCCCGTCATATCCCTGTCTTTAAAGTCTGCCAGACAGCCAACGTATGAAATGGCATATGGAAGCCTTGTTGATGAAATATTTTATGAATTTGACAGGCACAGGTATGTACTTGGAGGCACAGGCATTACAGAAGAAATGAAAGAAAAATATATTTCTATATTGAAAGGCAGTGCAGACAGTGCTGTATTTGCTAAATCTATTGGCATACTGTCAAAATGCCTTGAAAAATACCATAATAGAAAGGTAATCATACTTCTTGATGAGTATGATGTTCCGCTTGAAAATGCATATTTCAACGGATTTTATGATGAAATGGCAACATTTATCCGTTCATTGTTTGAGTCAGCGTTAAAGACAAATGCCAGCCTGGAATTTGCTGTAGCCACAGGCTGCCTGCGCATAAGCAGGGAGAGCATATTTACAGGGCTTAACAACCTTGATGTTGTGTCAGTGCTTAATGAGGACTATGCAGAATATTTCGGGTTTACACAGGATGAAACAGACAGCCTGCTTGAAGCTTACGGGATAATGGAAAGAATGGATGAAGTAAAAAGCTGGTATGACGGGTATCTTTTTGGGAATACAGAGGTATATAATCCCTGGAGCTTAATAAATTACGTAAAGGATATAACCCACAGGAATACAGAATTTCCAAAACCGTACTGGTCGAACACATCTTCAAACAGCATTGTGCGTGAATTAGTTGAAAATGCAGATGACGGGACGAGGGAAGAACTTGAAGAGCTTATTGCAGGAGGCACAATAGAAAAACCAGTACATGAGGATATTACTTATGAAGATATAAAGAAGTCGCAGGATAATTTATGGAATTTCCTGTTTTTTACAGGATATCTCAAAGCTGCTGGGAAAAGGTTTATAGAACAGCAGATATACCTTTCCATGAAAATACCAAATGAAGAAATACTGTATATATATAAAAATACAATAAGGGATTGGTTTAACAGCAGGATAAAAACAGCCAGTTTTTCAGGGCTTTATAATGCCATAATAAATGGTGATACAAAGGTTTTTGAGGATTGTTTAAGGGAGCAGCTTCATGGAAGTATAAGCTTTATGGATGGTGCAGAAAATTTTTATCATGGTTTTCTTTTAGGTCTTATTGGCGGTATGCATGGTTACAGGAAATTATCAAACAGGGAAAGTGGCGAGGGGCGTTATGATATTTTATTAAAGCCATATGATGAACGGCAGCCTGCAATAATACTTGAACTTAAACATGCAAAGAAATTTACAGGGATGGAAGGAATGTGCCAGAAAGCATTACAGCAGATAGAAGATAAACATTATGATGAAGTCCTTATTGATGAAGGGTATATGGTTATCAAAAAATACGGTATATGTTTCTGTAAAAAAAGCTGCAAGGTAATGGTAAAGGAATAAAGTAAAATAAAAAAATCTGGTAATGCTTACAGGTAAATGTTACAGAACAGGCAGCCATACATTCATATGTTATGTGTAAATAAAAGTGGCTAAAAATGTCTGTTTCTGGATATGCACTAATTTTTTAAATATTACTAAAAAATATATAAAATAAGTTATAAAATATAGAAGCTATGGGATTTGGTTATATTCCATAGCTTTTTTATTAAAAACAAGATGTAATAAAAACTGGATGTAATGTATTAATGACATCAATATTATTTTCTGGATAGTTCACTTATACAGATACCAGATATACATGGGATTAACTTATTTAATCTTAAAAAGATTGTATTATAGTGTTCATATTCTATAACATCTGCTTGCATATCTTATGTATACATGATATAATTGGCAATAGATTTTTTGTTAGGTAATCATAATAATATTGTGCCTTAATAAATGTAAGAATGATGGAAAAAAATCTGGTATATATTTAAAGTAATTAGTTTTGTTAAATATGTATTTTTTATGAAAGCATAAGATTTATTTATGCTAAATGGAAAAGCCAAAAAATCTATAAAAGCTAAAATTATAAATTATCAAGTGCGAAATAATAAATTATATAAGAAGGGGATGTGAAAAAAATTATTTATCCTTATCGTTCTATAAGGTAACTAAAGACACAGATGATAAAAGCTTTATTGGTGAAGAAAGTGGTAAAATGCTTACTGATATCACAAAAGCTTTAAAAGTACTCAATGAGGAAGCCACGATAGTTGAAATCGGACTGCCTGAACATATTTCCGAAGATACCAGGGAGAGATTAGAACAGGTGGCTACACATTTCAAGGCAGTGTCAATGAAAGGCACAGGCAACTATGTATTATGTTCATGCATTTATGATGTCTATAGAGCAAAATCAGCAGGCAATAAGCAGGCAGCATTGTTTAATGATACTGGTTTCTCAGTCCATAGGGACATATATAATGCAGATATTAGTTATGACAGATATATTGTTATCCTTGCAACTGATACAGGCAGGGATGTTGCCGAATATCTGGTTAAAAATAACAACTATCAAATGGGATTAAAAACTCTTAATTTTAATTAAAGATTAGGAATAACTCATTCCTTAAGTATTGTAAAGTATAGTAACAAAGTGAAAAAATTAAAACTACAGTAAAGTAAATAAACGGAGGTAATTATTATGAGAAAAGCAACAAAATATTTAGCTATTGGAGCGTTAGTTGTAGGAGCATTTATGTTCTGGTTATTAGGGGATGATTCAACAGAGAACATGAGCGACCCAACTGTAGGAGCTTATGATGAGTCAGATTATTATACACTTACATTAGATGATGAGTCAGAGGTAGATATATTAGTTCCTTATTGCATCTCATCAGGTCGTGTTAAGAACCTTAGAGATGAAAGGGAACACGATATATTTGCATCAATCTATGCATATGACCATGAAGATGTTTATTTATCAGACATTCCTGATGATGATTTGACAGTTAGAGAATTACTTGAAGCTCCATATGCTGTTGGAACATTATTTAATTTCTCTCTTAATGTACTTAATACTGATGCTGCTGGTCAGATTGTTGGGGAACTCCAGGGTTGTGATGATTCTATTGGAGACCTTGTTACAGTAGACTCAACATACCTTGATGATACAGACAGCCTGTCAGAAGGTGATATAATGTCATTTGATGCAGTATATGCTGGATTAGATACTACATCAGACCCATTATTCATAGGATTAAGTATGGAGTAATAACCAACTACCACAGTAACACTTAAGTAGTAACTAATAGCTAACGTTACATAACAGCTACATACTAATGATGAGGCAGCCCTTGGAAATCCAAGGGCTGTTATTATTTTTATAATAAACAATGTTATGTAATGGTTATGTTTTGTGGGGTAATGTTATGGTGGAGTGGTGTTTTGTTGAGTAATGTGGTGATTATGTGAGGTGGAGTGTTGTGTCGTGAAGTAATGGTAGAGTATAGTAGAGTAACGTTTTGTAAAGGTATTGTGTTGTAAAGTTTTGTAGGGTGATGTAATAGTTTGGTGAAGTGGAGTATTGTGTTGTGAAGGTTAAGTGGAGTGGAGTATTGTGTTGTGAAGGTTAAGTGGAGTGCTGTCATGGTGTGGTATAGTTTGGTATGTTTAGTAATGGTATTGTTTGGTGGTGTATTGTGTTGTGAAGCAATGGTGTAGTTTAGTATTGTAGCGTGATGTGAAGGTGGGGTAGGGTTTTGTTGAGTAATGTGGTAGTTATGTTTTGTAGGGTAATGTTATGGTATTGTGTCGTGATGTACAGTAATGGTATGGTTTGGTAATGTCAAGTAAGGTCTTGTTACAATGTATAATCAGGGTGGGAATAAAAAATATACTTAGAAAGCAGGTGTAAATAAATGGATTTATCATTATCATTTTATGATGTAACTGAAAACACAAATGAAGACAGTTTCAAAAATGAAGAAAGTAATATCATACTTAACCACATTGTAAAAAAATTAAAAGATTCAGCAATCAAGGAAGCTACAATAGTTGAAATCATATTGCCTGAAACAATAACTGGTAAAACTATAGAAAAAATATACCAGATTGCTAAGTATTTCATTGTACTATGTATGCACAATTATGTAGTATTTATTTCTGTGCCTGAACAAATCAATGATAGTATGGCAGTTACAATATTATTAGACAAACTTAGTTTTAAATTAACTAGTATTTCATCACATAATCATTTGTTTATTCTATCAAATTGTGAACAATTCATTTTATTTTAAAAACATTTAGTAAATTTGTAACCTTAGGTAGAATACTCAAAATAATAGATATATTCTGTGAAGGTAAGGTATTGTTGGGTGATGTGCAGTTAAGTATTGTGACGTAATGGTAATGTAGAGTTTAGTTGAGTACTGTAATGTAACGGTAATGTGCTGTGCGGTAATATATAGTACAGTAAAGGTAACATGCCATGAAGTATAGTTTTGTTATGGTGTAGTAATGTAATGTTTAGTGAAGTAAAGGTGGAGTGATGTTTAGTTATGGTAAAGTGAAGTTTAGTGGTGTGTTATGTTTTGTAAAGGTATTGTAAGGTCTAGTTGCGTTATACATTGTACTGTAATGGTACAGTTGGGTATAGTTATATATTGTAATGGTAATGTGATGTGAGGTGTTGTGAAGGTTAAGTGGAGTGGAGTATTGTAAAGGTGCTGTTTTCTTATGTTTAGTTGCGTAATGCTATAGTGAAGTATAGTTCAGTAATGTGAGGTAATGGTGAGGTGTGGTGTTGTTAAGTAATGGTAAAGTAAAGTATTGTAAAGTAATGTGATGTTTTGTTAAGTAGTGTAAAGGTATAGTCTAGTGGCGTGATGTTGCGTATTGTAATGGTGTGGTGTAGTATCGTTGCGTAAGGTAGTGTAAAGGTAATGTTTAGTGAAGTAATGTAGCGTAAAGGTAAAGTTTAGTTCTGTATTGTAAAGGTGTGGTGTTGTGATGTGAAGTAAAGGTATGGTGGAGTAATGGTATTGTAAACAGGCATCAAGTAGTACGATGTTTAGTAATAACAAAATTTCACTTTTTATTTTCATTGACATCAGGATATGCTTTGAATATAATATAAGTACATAAATAAGTACAAAAAAAGGTACATTTTTTTAAAGGAGGCGTAACCATGTTAGCTGTAAAATCTGCAAATATCCGGGATAATTTCAAAGAATGGTGTGATAAAATCAGCATGGGTGAAACAGTTGTTATTTCAAGACCACGAAATGAAAATATATACATGATAAATGAAACTGAATATAACACTTTGCAAAAAGCAAAGCGGAACGCTGAATATCTTAATATGATTAATGAAAGTGTGGCACAATTTGAGCGTGGGGAAACTATATCTTTTACGCTGGAAGAATTACAGGCAATGGAATCCGAAGACTGGAAGCCCACAAAAAAGATACTGGAATTTGAGAAAAAACATGGAGTACAAAGGCAGGGCTAAAGCAAATGGCAGATTTTACATTTACAGAAAAGGCAATGGAACAGTATATTTACTGGCAAACGTAGGATAGAAAGACGCTAAAAAAGATAACAGCCTCATAACCGATATAAAGCGGAACGAGGCAATGCAGGGCTTAGGAAAGCCAGAACTGCTAAAGCATGATAAATCAGGCTATACAGCAGACAGATAGACGAAGCAAACCGCCTTGTATATGGCATAAATAAAGCAAAGAATATCAGAATCATATCATGCAGAGGGCATTATGAAGATTAAAAAAGGAAGTTGTCATGAAGGGCAGCTTCCTTTTTTGTTCCTTATGGCAACAGGACAAGACCATTCATGACATTACCAAGACTAATGCTGCCACCCTTAATTTGAGTTATCCACACACCGCAAAGCCTTATTTTATGCCTGAACGGTCAATTTGCACTTTCAGGAAAGGAATGAGCTTTAGGCACATTTATTGTAATGCCAGCTCTTGCTAAATGGTATAAGAATAATATAAACTAATCTGTTTTCTTATTAAAGCCGCTTTCTGATAATATAAACTCATCCACAGATAAACGTGGTATCTTCCATGTTTTCCCAATACGGAAGGCTTTAATCTTTTTATTATTCAATAATTCATATGCTTTGTTACGACCAATTAACAAAATACTGCATAGTTCTTCTATGCTTATTAAGTCTGTAGTTTCGTTATACATTGTTGTTTACTCCCTTCTTGTCTTAATATTTTTTTATAAAGAAGTTAAAAATAATTAATTAAAAGAAACGAACATAAGAATAAAAGATACAAGATAACCATTAATAACCAGGGGGATATAAAAAAGGCTGGTATTAAAGAAGAATAACAAAATGTAATACATTATAATTACTTGTTATATACCGCAAGGTATAGTTGGTTTTACTATACCTTGCGGTATAATAATATTATTACTTAATACTATTACATAAAGTATTATTACTTAGCATACTATATAAAAATATATTAATTATATAGAATATTATATATTTAATATATATTGTATATATTATAATTATTATATATTAATATATGTAATTAATATTTTAACCAACTGAAAAAATATATTACATACCTGTTTTTATAAATGCCTGGTATAAACAGAAGGAGGAGTAAATACCAATGAATACCATAAACCCGTCAAAGAGAAGAAATGAAACAATAACAATACGGTGTACCCGGCATGAGAAATCAGTTATAGGACAGAAAGCTGCTAAACAGGGAAAAACAATAAGTACATATGCAGTAAATGCAGCCCTGGCTGGAAAGGAAACCCACAGGGAAAAGGACAAGCGTATGGCAAAAGACCTTGTAGAACTTACACAAGGTTTAAATGACTGTTACAGGTATATGCACTGTGAAAATATTGACATGGAAGCTTTAAAGGGAATGTTTGGCAGGATAATGGAAGGGGCAGGAAAACTATGGGAGAACTTATAAACATAAAAGGTGCTTACAAAAACAAGGATGCTGTAAGTAATGTGATAAAATATGTTACAAGGACACGTGAAAATGAAACACGCCATAATGAACTTATAAGCTATGGTGGTGCAGGGGTCAGTAATTATACAGAACCTATGCAAATGATACACATGTTTGATACTATACAGAAGCTTCATGGGATAAATTACAGGAAAGGCAGGAGAATGTTCCATGAGGTTTTTTCAATTACAGATAATGAATTTAAAAGGCTTGGCTGCTGCATGGATGCAGTAAACCAGATGGCTGTTGAAATGTGCATGGAATATTATAACGGGGGTTTTCAGGTTGTCTATGGAATACACTGGGAAGAAACTAAGAAGCTCCATATACATTTTGCAGTCAATGCAGTAAATTATATAACAGGAAGGAAATTTGACACCTCTGTAACAGGGAATTTATACAGGAAACAAAGGTTTAATGAAATAATGAAAGAGTATTATAACAGGACAGCTATATATTTTTATGGCAATGTTTAAGATGGATAACCACATTTGCTTATATATGACATAGGCATATATAGCAGATTATCAAAATATGTAGTAAACCAGCAGGTATTGTATAAGTAAAAATATTTTACCAGAAGATTATTGTTTTTTATGGTACAGCACGTGCCAGTTTTAAAACTGGCATAGTTTAAGGGCATTATTCCAGTTGTAAATAATATATGCTTTATAACCAGGATTATATTTGTTATGCCAGTATTAAACTAATATTATAAATCCCTGCTGGCATTAATACAGCCTGGAACAGTTTTAGCTATGAAAAAAGAAAAGCATTAAACGTGATAGATGTTATTCTTTTAACTGTGTTGTATCATCAGCCTGTATAAAAAGTTCACCTACGGGGACACCAAGTATACTGCTTAACCTGTCTATGTTGTCAAAGCGTATGGAAGATGTCCCGTTTGTAACCATTTTATTAAAATTCTGGTAACTCATATCCATGCGTTTATATAACCAGTATTTTGTATGTCCCTGTTCTTTAAGAATTTCTAAGACCCGTAACTGTACCATAGTAATACCTCCATATATTGTGTCTTTAATTTTGGATAATACAATAAATATTGTAGTTATTAAATAATTATAACTGTAATAAATTTCTTGCATATCTCATTCTTACAGCATATAATTTAAACATAAGATATTTATAAACCAGATATAAAGAGGCTTTTTAATAAAAGGAAGACGGGATGGTACTGGCAAGCGGTTTTCCTGCCTGGGATATTAAACCATTGTGCTAAAAGTTTAATATTTTTGTAACTATAACAATTTTCAATTATATATTATAAAAGTGATAAAGAACCAGCAGTCATGACTGCTGGTTCTTATTTTGTATATTACTGGTATTTTAATGGCAGGTTTTAAAACAAGCCTGCAGAAAGGAAGGTTTATTATGGCAGCAGAAATTGAAACAATGTTTTACACAAGGGAAAAACCCTGGCATGGTCTTGGTGTATGTGTACAGGAAGCACCAGCATCAGAAGAAGCTTTAAGGCTTGCAGGTCTGGACTGGGAGGTTTAGCAGAAACCAGTTTATGTAAGAGGCGGCAATGGCTTTATTCCAGGGTATAAAGCAAATGTAAGGAGCACAGACTAGAAGGTGCTGGGTGTGGTGACTGACAGGTATAAGGTTGTACAGAATACAGAAGCATTTGCATTTACAGATGCCCTGCTTGGGAGCGGTGTGAGGTATGAAACTGCTGGTTCTTTGCAGGGAGGCAGGAAAGTATGGCTTCTCGCAAGGCTTCCAAGGGAATATATTATTTCTGGTGAGCGTATTTCACCATACTTGGTATTCAGCAATACGCATGATGGTTCTGGCGCTGTAAAGGTAGCAGTTACACCAGTAAGGGTTGTCTGTAATAACACATTAAACCTTGCACTGGATACAGCAAAGAGGAGCTGGAGCATGGTACACACAGGGGACATAAAGGGAAAAATAAGGGAGGCAGAAGATACGCTTTTTAAGGCAGAGGAGTATATGGACAGGCTTGGTGCTGAATTTGGGCAGCTCCGTAAAAAGAAAATAACAGGGCAGCAGGTTACAGGATATATAGAAACCCTGCTGCCAGTTCCAGCAGATGCTACAAAGGCACAGGTAAAAAACATAAACAGGCTGCGTGAAGATTTAAAAACACGTTATTATGATGCCCCTGATTTGCAGGACACAGGCATGAACGCATACAGGTTTATAAATGCAGCAAGTGATTTTGCTACACATGCTGCACCCCTGCGCCGTTCAGCAAACTATAATGAAAGCCTGTTTATGCGCACTATGGACGGAAACCCGCTGGTTGACAAGGCATACCAGCTTGTATGTGCAGCATGACAGACAAGGCACAGGAAGCAGGTTTAATATAATTTATTTAAGAAAGGGCGTGGTTATATGTATGAAAAAATACCAACAGCAGGGATTAGCAGGGAGGAATGGCTAATGTTAAGGAAGTCTGGGATAGGTGGTTCAGATGCAGGGGCAGTATGCGGGCTTGACCCATATAAAAGCCGCATGGATGTTTTTATTGACAAGACATGTGGTGTGGCAGATGTACAGGATAATGAAAGCATAAGGCAGGGGCATGACCTGGAACAGTATGTGGCAGGGCGTTTTTCAGAAGCCACAGGGCTTAAAGTGCGCCGTTCAAATTTTATGTACAGGAGCACTGGGTATCCCTGGATGGTTGCAAACGTAGACCGCCTGGTAGCCGGGGAAGATGCAGGGCTTGAATGTAAGACTGCAAGTGCATACAGTGCAGGGAAATGGAAAGACGGGAACATACCACTCCATTACCTTATGCAGTGTTACCACTACATGGCTGTTACAGGAAAAAAGGCATGGTATATAGCAGCGGTCATACTTGGGAAAGGGTTTGTATACCACAAGCTTGAATGGGACACAGGCTTAATTTCACAATTGGTTGAAACAGAAAAAGAATTCTGGCATGAAAATATCATAACAGGGACAATGCCAGAACCAGATGGCACAAAAGCATGTGGTGAAGCTATTGCAAAGTATTTCCCTTCTGCAAGGAAAGCAAGTTTTATAGAGCTTTCTGGTTTTGATGGCAAGCTTGACAGGAGGGCTGAAATAATAGGGCAGGTTGCCATGTTGCAGCAGGAACAGGCAAAAATTGAACAAGAGCTTAAAAAATACATGGGTGAGAATGAAACAGCAGCAAGCAGCAGGTACAAGGTTTCATGGGAAAATGTGGAAACAACAAGGCTTGACACAAAACGCATACGTGCAGAACATCCAGGCATATACGGGGATTATTCCAAAGTGTCAGTTTCACGAAGGTTACAGATAAAAGCAGCATGAAAATGGTGGCTGTTTTCCTGGAAAAGGCAGGCAGCCGCTTATTAAGCAGAGGGAATATACAGGGGGTGTTTGTATGGGATATTTAGTGCGTCTGTTAAATGCAGATGAAATAGAGTGCCGTGTGTCATACATAAATGAAAAAGGGGTAAGCCTGCTTCTTTATAAGGATGCAAGGGTAGACCAGAAAATCCTTGATGAAACATTTGGTGCTTTTGGGTGGAAAAGAAGCCACCAGTGCATAGACGGGAATTTATACTGTACAGTTGAAGTATTTGACAGGGAAGCTGGTGTATGGGTTTCAAAACAGGATGTTGGCACAACTGGCTTTGCTGAAAAAGAAAAATCACAGGCATCAGATTCGTTTAAGCGTGCATGTTTTAACTGGGGCATAGGCAGGGAACTTTACAGTGCACCATTTATATGGATACCAGCAGACAAGGCAGGCATACAGAAAAAGGATGGGAAATTTTATTGTACAAACCGTTTTTCTGTAAAAACAGTTGCCTATAACAGTGACAGGGAGATAACATCACTGGCAGTTATAAATGAAAAAGGACAGCCAGTATACAGGTATGCAGCAGCAGACAGTGAAAAAGATGCAGGAAACAGGATGGTTCTTTCAGACAGGCAGATGGAATCTCTTGAAACAGAATTAAGACGTACTGGCGTGACAATGGGTGAGGTGATGGACAGGTATAATATCCAGCAGCCAGTACAGTTTTCACAGGAACTGTATACAAAAGCAATGAGGGCGCTTGCAAGGACTAAAAGTGTGGAAACAGCAAAACCAGCATAGAAGGTTTACAGGCTTAATGCCAGAAAGGGGCAGGAATATGGATTATAAGGAGTTCAGGGAAAAGATACTGGAGGAGTTAGAAGATTTTTATGGCAAAGATGCCCTGGTAAAGATACATAAAATTTATAAAAACAACGGGGTTGTAAAATACGGGGTTGTTACCAGGTTTACAGATGGAAACAGCAGCAGTGCAGTGCCAGTTATATACCTTGAAGAGCTGTACAGGTGCTACAGTGAAGGCAGTATTACAATTGAGGAGTGTATTGGGAAGGTTATTGACAAAAGGGAAGAGTCCAGGAACAACCAGGAATATGTAATGGGAATGTCTGTAAACATCATGGAATGGGAATATGCCAGGCATAACATATACCCTGTGTTCCTGCCAAAGGAAAGCAACAGGGAAATGCTTAAAAACCTTATAACAACAGATATGCTTGATTTAGTAATAGTTTATATTATACGTGGAAAGGCAGAAGATGGAAGTTTTACCAGCATAAAAATAAACCGTTTTCTTCTTGGGCAGTATGGGATAAGCAGGGAAAGCCTGCATAAACAGGCATTGTCTAATATTAAAAAGGATGGTTACAGGTTTTACGGGATTGCAGGTGCTCTGGAGTCTTTTATTGAAAATGGCAGTTTTAGTGCATCCTGTACCAGGGAGGAAAGCATTACACCACAAGGGCTTATGTACATAATGACAAATTCTGCTGCATTTTATGGTACAGCAGGTATACTTGACAGCGGGTGGCTGCATGGCAGAACTGGCGGCAACAGTTGTTACATAATACCATCATCTGTGCATGAACTGCTTTTTATACCTGACAACGGGCAGGCAAACCAGGATGAACTGGACAGGATGGTACAGAAAATTAATTCTTTGGAAGTAGCAGAAGATGAGAGGCTTTCATGGCATTGTTATTATTATGATGCAGCAACAGGGGAAATAAGGACAAGGAAATAATGCCAGCAGGATGCTGGTACAGGAAAGGCAGGGTATATATGGAACATATAGTGAAAATAGTTGTAATAGCAGTGCTTACAGCAGTTGCATCTGCACTGTCAAAAGATGACAATTAAATGGGGCATACCTTTTTAAATGGTGTGTAAACTGCCAGGAAGGGGATTGTATATGATGAAACGTTATGAAATACCAGAAGCAGAAAGGGAAATGGCTGAAAAAATAAAAACAGAATACAGGCTGTTCAGGTATAAGACATTATCAGGTACACCAAAGATGGTTTATGGTTCATGCAGGCGCATATGTTTTTATGAAAGCATAAAAGAGTATTTTCTTTATAATGAACAGATAAGCAGGGATTTTATAAATGCTTCCAGAGGGTGCAGTAAAATTATAAATGAACTCTGGAAAATATATTTAAAGTATGAATATCTTAAAGCAGATACATGGGATGAGATAGAAAACCTGCTGCGGGCATATGTGGATGAACATAAAAAATGTACTGGAAAGATGGCATGATGGCATATGGTTTTATTAAGTGCCAGTACAGATGGTATTATGGAATATAAGTGTACTGCCTATAAAACCGGAAAAAGAAAATAAAAAACTGGCAAAAACAAGGGGTTTTTGCCAGTTTTTTTAATACTTCTGCCAGAAATATAGGCAGAAAATGATTTTACTGGAATTTACATAATGTAATCAGCCAGGTTCAGTTATGGGTATATCCATTGCTTTTAAAATTGTGCCGAAATCAATAAAATCATATTCTTTAATACTGCCATTCTGGAACAGCGTGGAAAAATTATCTTTATCTGTATTGTTATAATAAAATTGGAAAAATTTATCCTTTTCAAGAAAACTGCATATTTCCTTTTCAAGAAAAATAATTTCTTTCTCCGGTTTTAGAAAATCCTTTTTTCTGTTAAGCAGCCTGAATACATTTTCATAGTTATCTGGAAAACCAGGGGCATTATATTTAAGATATGGGCAGCAGTCCAAATACTCAAGTGTTGTTGATTTAGAAAAAGAAATATCATTTTTCAGTTTGTCAAAATTTTTTGTACATATATTCCCAGAATTTGATTTATACCTTATAAATATATCAAACAGCATCATAAAATCCAGATAATCACTTTGTAATCCTTTTATGATAAAAGAGGTATCTTTAAAAATTTCTTCGGATATATATTCTTTTAAATTAAGGTTTTCAGAATAAGTTAATTTATAATGACTGGCAAAACTATCTAAAAAAGGTATGCTTGTATAGGTTTTATAATATTTAAAAAGTATATTTAATTTATTTGAAAGGAATATTTGGTCACAATGTCATAAGTTTTTTATACTTAATGCCTGGTCTTTTATTTTATCACTGCTGTTTGTTTTAATTTCATCCATTTTATTTAAAACAATTTTATATGAATATTCTGAATATCTGAGGTTTTTTCTTGAAGGGCTGATATAGTCCCTTTTTTTAATTATATTTTTGTTGCCAGTATATTTATATTCAAAATTTCTGCCATCATATAATGTAAAAAGCAATAAAAAAGGTTGTATATCTGAAATCTGGATATAATAGCGTTTTTTTTGTTTATTTTGTTCAGGCTTATAAGATGTGTTACTGTTTTCAATTCTGAACAGACCAAATCCTGTGTACTGGTGGTCTTTTATGCAGACGTGGTTTGACAGGAATTTTTCAAGGTGGTTGCGTATTGATTTGGATGGTTTTAAAATATTGGTTTTAGGTGATATTATTATAAGTTCTTTATCTTGCAAAGAACGTCTTCCTAATTTTTTGTAAATATGGCATATGTCCCATTGGCTGATATCATAGTGTTTATATTCTGTATCGCCATATAAATATTTTTGGAGGATGTGCCTTGCATTAACTACATATTTATTATATTTGATGCTTTCTATACAATCTAAGGTTTCCAGGTAATCCTGTGTGCGTAACATATCTTCAAATGAAGCAGGATTAACCATGTCAATTTTATTCTGTGATAGTACAGTTCTAAATTTTTTATATGAACAGGTTATTTCTTCTTTTGGGGGTTTATTTTTAAAGGTAATTTTAAATTCATTAAAAGAGTCAGCTATGTACTTGTTCTGGTTCATAAATGTTAAATATGCTTCTGTAATATCTCCTGTCCCGTTTATGTTACTGTTTTTGAATATGACATTTTTATCTTTGTACATTTTAGAAATCTCCATATCTTAGAGTTTTACGTATGAAATTAATTATAGGGAAAATTGGAAAAAATTCAAGGGTTTCCATGTCATTATTATTTATAAAGTTTATGTGGAAGGTTAGCAATGCTTTTTCGACTTCTTTATGAAAAAATTAAATAAAAAAGCCGTAAAAGTTGCAACGCTTGCTGTTTGCTTGTGATATTGTATTTATGCAGGGGATGAAAAGTCTGGCATGGCAGGAAAAATATCAAAAAGCAGTATCAAAAATTTTGCTGGAAGGGGGGTTAATGAAAAAGGAAACAGGAAGACAGTAAATAATGTAAAAAAAACAGAATGGAGGAATTCTATGGAAAATTTTAATAACAGTGCAATGAACTTACAAACATATGGGGGTAACAGTTTGCAAGCAGGTTATCAGGAGAAGCTGGATTATAAATTCATGGAGGGAAAGCTGGATATAGAAAAACGGCAGGTTATGCAGGGGCAGGATTATGAGTTTAAGCAGCTTTTATACGATTTAAAAATGGAAAAGCAGGCTATACAGAGGCTGCTGTCCAGCAATGTATACCAGGCTTCTGATGGAAAAATATTTTACAGCATTACTGGTGCTGATAGTAAAAATGTTATATGTACTAAGGTTCTTCTTAATACAGAAAGATTTGAGCCTGTACTTTATTATTCTTCTTATCCTGCTTTACAGGCGGTATTAATGATTTCTTTAGGGCAGGAAGGAAACGGGAAATTTTATTTTGTTTTAGGAAAGGATGGCATATCAGTTAATTTATTTTTGAAAAGGCTTGAAGCAAGGGGCATAAACCTTCTTGTTTCAGCCAGGGAAAAGAAGGAAGCAGCAGGTGCTTTACTCGCTTATGCAATTAAAAATGCAAAGACAACAGAACTTATGCCTGTGCCTGGATGGGGCATGGACAGGAACGGGAACTGGCATTTTGCAATGCCTGGTGAACTGGTTATGGGGGAGGTGCTCCAGTATGTATAGAACAGAATACACTGTTTTGCTTTTAAAGTCAATGGCTCTGAACTACCCGGTTATAAAACACCTGGGGATGGAACTTGGAAAACTGCTTTTTGTTCTTACAGAGCCAGGGCAGATGAAAGCAGCAGTCAGCCTTTTTTCGGATATGGAAGCGCCTGTAATTAGTGAATTTACTAAAAAAAGTGACTGTAAAAAGATTATTGCATCTGCAAATTCATCTTTTGTCATTTTTCCGTACATTCAATCAAAAGCTTCAAACGATTATCTGCAGTTCCTGGGCAGCCTGGTAAGAAGCGGTTCATTAGGCAGTCCTGGGCTTAATGCCATTCCAGTTGTAATTTCAGAAAGGCTTCCATATGGGGCTGGCATGGAAAATATTTTCCTTGTTTCACTTAATGGAAACCTGGAAAGTTTAAAAAAAGGTTTGATTTCTGTTGTGCCGCCTGATAATAAACTTGAAGTTGTATTTGATAGAATAAGGTGCAATATTAGAGAAAATATGACACCTGATAAGAAATCTTTTATCGCAGCAGCCTGTTTCTTATACCCTAATATGCTGCCTGAAATAAGGGTTCTGGATTTTTTACATATTAAAGACCATGTTGAAAGCCTTATTGAATTTGATGACAATAACCATGATTCTGGCGGAGCTACAGAAGCTTTTATACATGAATTTTATGCGTGGCATAAAACTGTTGGGTTTGCTGGTCTGTATGAGCTTCCTTACCTTGGAACGGAAGCTATGGGCAGCCTGGGATATTCTGTGTTTTTTAACGAAAAATATATTTTTATAAAAAACAGTTTGTTTAAGAGGATAGCAGGAAACCTTTTGGGTGTGTTTTGTATTGATTTATTAAAAAACAGGCTTGCAGATGATGGTGTTATATATAAGGATGAAACATCTGCGGTTGTTGTAAAGATGCCCTTTTATGATATTAACGGGCAGTATGGCAGGGAATATATGGTGCGTTTTGACAGAAGGAGGCTGGAGGATATTGCAGGATTTGATTTTATAGACTGCTGCCAGTCAGGAAAGGGGGAAACAGAAGATGGAATTAAAACCAGTTGAACTTGGTATCTGCAGGAACAGCAGGCTTTGTTTTGATACCCTTAGTGCTTCCAATAAACATATGCTTCTGCTTGGGAAACCAGGCAGCGGCAAAAGTGTGCAAACGCAGAAAATTATGCTGGAACTTTGCAGGCAGAAAAAGACAGTCCTCCTTTTTGACATCCATTCTGTTGCAGCAGAGGAACAGATTTTTCCAGGATACAGGGCAGAGTTTATGCAGCATGTACATGAAGTTGATGTCTATGAATCTGGTATTTGCTGTAACCTTTTCCAGCCGGCAGTATTTCCAGATGGCGGAAAAGAAAAACAGGTTGACACAGTTAATGCTATTGTGAGCGTATTGTCATCTGCCAGACGTTTTGGTGTAATGCAGCAGTCAGCCCTGCGTGCGGCAGTTACTTCTGTTGCAGAAAGCGGAAGGTATGAAACAGACGGGTTTATGGCAGTGGATGCTGCATTAGCGGAAGCAGGGACGGTATATTCGGAAACCGTCAAAGAAAAATTATATAACCTTACAGCGCACAATGTATTCAGGGCAGGGCAGTTTTTTATAAGTCCTGGAAAGATTAACATTATCAGGCTTAGTAAATTTGACATGCAATCGCAAGTAGTTATAACGGAAGTACTTTTATCATATCTCTGGAGGATGGCAGCAGTTTCAGGTTTCAGCAGGGATGGTCTGTTTATAGTGCTTGACGAGTGCCAGAATTTTATCTCTGGGGAAAGATGCATGGTGAACCAGATACTTTCCGAAGGCAGGAAATTTTCCCTTAATTTAATCCTTGCAACACAAGGGCTTGGGCTGAAAAAACAGGCTGCAATGTCACAGAAAATTATGCAGTCAGGGCTTGTATTGTTTTTCCAGCCAGATATGTCACAGGTACGTGCACAGGCAAAGCTTATAGACATGGAGTCTGCACAGGAATGGGCTACAGTCCTGCAGAGGCTTAAACCTGGTGAATTTGTTGCACTTGGAAGCCTGTCACTTGGCGGCATTACTGCCAGGAAACCGCTAAAAGCAAGCAACAGGCTGTAATTTGTATAAAAAAGGATTATATACTATATATATAGTATATGTAGGAGGTGATGTTATAAATATACTATTGCTATTTTTTGATGTATTATGAAGGAGGGAAAACTATGGATGGCAAAAGCAATATTACAGTACCAGTTTACCACAAGTATTTACTAACAATTTCAGAAGCAGCAGCATATTTCCGTATTGGGCAGAAGAAGCTTAGGAGTATTGCGGAAGAAAACCCGGATTCAGATTTTCTTCTGGTGAATGGCAACCGCATACTTATTAAACGCAAACTTTTTGAAGAGTATATTAATGGTCTGGCAGTAATTTAGCATTACGGCATTAAGCTGGGAATTTTGGTGACAATACTGTTCTGGTGTGGTAAAATATTATATGCCATGCCAGAACCTTTCTGTTTCCATTAATGTTTTAATGAATTACTGGAAGGAGATGGAATAATGAGTGAAAAAAGGCGTGACAGCCATGGAAGGATACTGAGGAATGGTGAAATACAGACCTCTGGCGGAAGATACCGTTATAAGTATACAGATGCTTCTGGAAAGCCGAGGTATATTTATTCATGGCGTTTAAATAAAAACGACCATATGCCAGCAGGAAAAAAGAATGAACTTTCCCTGCGTGAAAAGGAAAGGCTTGTTGAAGCGGATATAGCAGACCAGATAGTGCCAGGAGGGGGAGGTATGACAGTGGCGGACATTGTCAGGAAGTATACTTCAATGAGGGTAAATGTCCGTCCTTCAACCAAGGCTTCTTACCACACTGTTATCAGTTTACTACAAAACGATGAATTTGGCAACAGGCGTATTGACAAAATAAAAATGTCAGATGCAAAACTGTGGCTGATACAGCTGCAGAAGAATGGCAGGGGTTTCAGTACCATACGTACTATACGTGGTGTACTGCGCCCTGCCTTCCAGATGGCAGCGGATGATGACCTGGTAAGGAAAAACCCGTTCAGTTTCGGGCTTTCAAGTGTAGTTTATAATGACAGTATAAGAAGGGAAGCGCTTACAAGGGAACAGGAAAGGAAATTCCTTAATTTTGTAAAAGAGGACAGGCATTTTTGCAGGTATTATGACGGCATTTATATTTTATTCAATACAGGTCTGCGTATTTCAGAATTTACAGGGCTTACAAAAAAGGATATTGATTTTAAGGGAATGAAAATAAATGTAGACCACCAGTTACAGCGTTATAACCATATTGGTTATAAGGTGGCAGAGCCAAAGACGGAAAGCGGCATAAGGCAAGTGCCAATGACAAAAGAGGTGGCAGAGTGTTTCAGAAGGATTATAAAATCAAGGAAGAAGCCAAAAACCGAACCAGTTATTGACGGGTATGCTGGTTTCCTGTTTTTTGATAAGGACGGGCATCCTATGGTTGCTATGCACTGGGAAAAATATTTCCAGCATATATGCGAAAAATACAATAAGATATACAAAGTCCAGATGCCAAAGGTAACACCACATGTATGCCGCCATACGTTCTGCAGCAGGATGGCAGTAGCAAGGATGAACCCTAAGACATTACAGTATATTATGGGGCATAGTGATATTGGCGTAACATTGAATACATATACGCATCTTGGTTTTGAAGAAGCCAGCAGGGAAATGCATGAGGCAGTAAACGGGCAGTAAAAAGGCTGGGTGCAAATTTTTGGATTTGCACCCCGTTTTGCACCTTTGTGTTATAAAACTGTATGGATTTATGCAGGTTTATGCAATAAGAAGAATAAATATCCAGGGGCTGCAAAAGCCCTGGAAAACAGGAAAAACAAGGATTTGTAATTAATAGGAAGGATATGCAGGATAATGGTAAAAATATTATTTGTCTGTCACGGCAGTATCTTGAAGAATCCCGGAAAAGCCCATAAAATCAATGATTGTACGGCTCAATGAGGTGCTTACTACACCACTACTACACCATTTTTGAAAGAGCCTTGATGTGATATTATATAAAGAAAAAGTAAATCCTTTATTCTAAGTTTAGAAATTAGTATGGATCTTGAAGAATGTTATCTATAACTTGAAGCAGATTACTCATTGCGTCAATAAAACTTGAAATATTTATGGAGTCAATATTGAGGATATGTGGAAAACATTATAATAGGTTGTGAAAAACAAACAGCAAAATTCTGCGTCAAATAGCAGAGTTATAAAATTTATTCTTGATATAGCAAAAGGGTTATAATAAAATTAAGATATTCTGCTATGCGGGGTAACTTTTTTGTTTTGATTAACCATAATAAGTTGGAGGGATATTTATGAAAAGTAAAGGTGCTCAGCGATTTCTGCCATATGAGGCGGATTATAGCTTATTAAAAAAATGCCGAAATTGGGAAAATATTGGTTTGAGTGTTATTGGAATTTGTTCTATGCTACTTCCAGTTTTTAACTTTTTTTCTGCTAATTTTATTGTGAAAATGATTTATACATGCATAAATTTGATTTATTTTGTTATTATTATCGCATACTATATATTGAATATTTATACGGAAACCTTTCTTTATCCAGCGACAGCTCGTAAAAGAAGAAAAGGATTTATTGATAATTCACTTGGATCGAAATTTCTTGAAAAGCCAGTAAAAGGATATTATACAAACGATAACCTAGATTTAGGGCCATATAAAATGATTGTAAATTGCGGTGAAAATTGCTATTTTACATATAATATTGCCAAGGCTATGATTCCACAGATAATAATTAAAAATGCAGTATGTGCCATAGCCTTTTTATGCATTGCATATTGGGGAATTAAGGATAATTTAATTGCAATACCAATATTACAGATTTTGCTTTCCACGTTGTTTCTTACTGAGTTGGTACATCATATCAATTTCATAGCAAAATTGAATCAGCTTTTTGAAAGATTTAAAGAGTTTTTCTCAAAAAAAGCTGATGATAAACAAATTTTACAGGAAGCAGTATTACTATTTTTAGATTATGAAACGACTTTGGCATATAATAAGGCTCCGTTGAGCGATTCTATATACAAAAAACTTAATAAAAGGTTATCAAAAGAATGGGAGGATATAAAAGCACGGTATGAAATGTAATAGTTCTGCTTATACAGTTGAAAGTGTATTAAAGGGGCATCCAGATAAAATTTGTGATCAAATTAGTGATGGACTGCTAGATCAGTATTTAGAAAAGGATTCTTATGCTCATACAGCTATTGAATGTTTAGGAACTTCCAATACACTCATAGTTGCCGGAGAAGTAAATAGTGTAATAACTGTTCCAGTTGAAGAATATTGCAAAAAGCTTTATCAAAAAATAACAGGGATATCCTCTATAAGTGTTGTAAATTTATTATCCCAACAGTCTAGTCAGTTAAGAATGGCAGTTGAAAATGGTGGTGCTAGTGATCAGGGAATAATGTATGGATACGCATGTGATAATAAATACAATTATTTACCTTATGGATATTGGTTAGTAAATAAAATTGCAAAAAGGCTGGATAGTTATCGTGAAAAATCAGAGAAATTTTTATCTGATGGAAAAGTACAAGTTATAATTTCAGAAAATGTTATTAGCAAATTAACAATCAATGTTCAACATCTACCAGATATTGATATGGAACAATTAAGAATGGATATTCAAGAAAATGTTCTTTATGATATAGATAAGACAAATGTATATATCAATGAGGATGGTGAATTTGTTTGTGGTGGATTTACAAATGATACAGGACTTACAGGAAGAAAAATAATCATTGATACTTATGGGGGATTAGCTCCACATGGTGGTGGTGCTTTTTCAGGGAAAGATCCCACAAAAGTTGATCGTAGTGCTGCCTATATGTGTAGGTTTGTAGCAAAAAATATTGTAGCAAACGGATTTGCAAAAGAATGTTGTATTTCTGTAGCCTACGAATTTGGAAAAGAACAACCAACAATGCTATATGTGATTACAGATGGAATTTACTCTTCTCAGATTAAGAATATTGTTGAAACAAATTTTGATTTTCGTCCTCAAGCAATAATTGAACGATTAAACTTGCGAAAAACTAAATTCATGCCAACATCTACATATGGGCATTTTACCAATCCCGATTATCCATGGGAGAATATCATTCAATTATAAAGAGGCAGTCAATTGGATTGCCTCTTATATAAAGAGATTCAATGGCAATTTATCGCATTACTCATGCATATAGAAAAGGAGAAGCATAGTATAATCATCAAGGAAAGGCTAGGCGCAGGATATGAAAAAACTTCATTTTGCTTTAACATATCCTGTGAATAAAGTTTCTCATGACGCAATAGACAGTAATGCATATTTCCATGATGCGGGTTTCACAATGTAATCATTGAGTTCTTATGGATTATCCGTTCCTACATATTTTTTCAGTAAATTTAATGCCAGCTCCATTTGCGGGCTTATCCATTTGTTTTTATGATAAATATAAAAAGAGTCATATGTTTTTTCATCAAGTTCCGTTTTGATTGGCATAAGAGAACCATTTTTCAATTCTTCCCCAATGGAATAAGTGGGAACAACTGCAATTCCTAAATTATTCATAACACACCTTTTTACAGCTTCTATACTCTGCACTTTCATGGGCGGATTAAGAAGAATATCCTTTTCGGAAAGGTATTTATCCATATCCAACTGGTAATAGCCGTCCGGCTCATTACAGATTAGGCTAATCGGTTTACGTTGGTGTGGTGTGATAAAATCAAGCAGATTATTATTGGCAAAAGGAGAAGCAACGAGAACTGCCTTATATTTGCCGAGTTTTTTATGCACTACGCTATCGGGATAACTGTCTTTTTCACAATTTATGCCTATGTCGGCAGTACCGTCCGCAATAGACGGATTGATTTCCCCTGATTGTATGGAATTGACTATAAGCTGCACGTTGGGGGCTTCATGTGTAAATGCCTGCATGAATGGCTGCATATTGTATATCAAAATGGAATCTGGAATTGCCAGCTTTAATGAGCCGGATATTTCAGACAGGCTTTTGCCATAATTGCTGATTTGCTCTGCACCCTGCAAAATCATATCAATATAAGGCATAATATCTTTCCCTGCCTGTGTAAGTTCCATGCGTCTGCCTATTTTCTCGAATAATTTCAAAGCTAATTCTTCTTCAAGTTGTTTTATTTGGAATGTGACCGTAGACTGCGTATAACCTAACTTATCTGCCGCTTTTTGAAAACTTCCCACTTCAAGGATTGTTTTGAATGTAACCAAACTTTTTGTATTCACCTTTTATCACTCCTTAATGCATTCAATATATCGAATTAAGATATCGAAATTATTAAATTTTTTAATTGCATTTCTTGTGTTATTATAAAACAGCAGGCAGGAAATAGCAATCAGTTTTCAAGGAGGTTATATATGAATTTTAAGTTTAACGAGGACGAGCAGAAAGTAATTGACCTTATTCATGAATTTGGTGCGAATGAGGTTGCACCATTGGCGGCAGAGATTGACGAGCAGGAGCGTTTTCCCGAAGAAAACAGGAAAAGGTTAGCCGAACTTGGCATGATGGGGATTTGTTACCCGAAAGAATACGGTGGAGGAGGACACTCCTATCTTGCTTATATTGCAGTAATTGAGGAATTGGCAAAACACTGTTCCACTACATCGGTTATGCTGTCTGACCACCACTCTTTAGGTTCTTTCCCTATTTCAGAGTTTGGTACAGAAGAACAAAAGCAGAAATACCTTGTGCCGCTTCTGAAGGGAGAAAAGCTTGGGGCATTTGCGGTAACAGAACCGTCTGCGGGCAGTGATTTAGGCAACCAGCAGACATCAGCCGTTGATAAAGGGGATTATTGGTTGCTGAATGGTTCAAAAATCTTTATTACAAATGGATTCTATGCTGATACCTATTTTGTAACAGCCATGACAGATAAAAGCCAACGCAGCAGGGGTATATCCGGCTTTATCGTAGAAAAAGGAACTCCTGGCTTTACTTTTGGAACAAAGGAAAAGAAAATGGGTATTCGTGGTTCTGCCACATATGAATTAGTTTTCACAGACTGTAAAATTCCAAAAGAAAATTTATTGGGGGAATTGGGAAAAGGTTTCAAAATGGCTCTTATGACCTTGGATGGAGGACGTATTGGAGTAGCGGCACAGGCATTAGGCATAGCGCAGGGAGCGATTGACCACTGCAAAAAATATGTTACGGAACATATGCAGGGGGAGCTAAGAATTTCGCAATATCAGTTTACGCAGTTTGAACTTGCTGATATGCAGGCGAGGGTTGATGCAGCCCGATTATTAGTATATCGTGCTGCACAGGCAAAGCAGGATCATGAGCCGTTCTCACATCTTGCGGCTATGGGAAAATTATATGCGGCAGAAGCCGCTACAAATGTTACACGCCGTTGCGCCCAGCTTGCAGGTTATGACGGATATTCAAGAGAGTTTCCGTTTGAGCGTTTAATGCGTGATGCAAAGATTACGGAGATTTATGAGGGTACAAGTGAAGTACAGAGAATGGTTATATCTTCATGGATGGGCGTTAAGTAATTTGTGGCACATGATTATATACAGAGGAATGAGTTGGTATATAGTAAAATAACCGTATTTATTGTAACAGCTATGCTCACTTTTTAGATAAGGAACGGTAGCCGGAGTTGCTACCGTTTTCCTATTGCACCGCAAGTGTATTCATTGTTTTGAATAGGAATTACATTCAGATTGGGGAAAGATACAGAATGAAAATAAAACGAAAAATACATAAGTATCGAACAAAAGAATATTGGAAGATTGACACATTAAGGTGTATCGAAATGAAGCAAAAACTTCAAGACGATACACCTTTTTAATGTCGAATTTTGAGTGTTTTCAAATTTTTTTGCGGTTTTTTTTCGTATATTTGCGAAGAAAAACAGGCTGAGGTTTTGTTGCTTTGACAGGGTTTCAGATTCTGTTTACAACTTCATGTATGGCTGTTTTGAGAGCATGGACTTTTGTGTATCCCACACTTTTTTCATCAGCTCCTTTACTTCCTTTACATCGGCGGCATAGACGTTTCCTGTGGCGTTCATGCGCTTTGCTATCTGGTTCAGATTGCCGCCGATTTTTCCGAGTGCGGTATTGTATTCCCGAAGTTCAGAATAGTCAATGTCATAGACAAAACCGTAAAGGATTTGGCGGCGCAGGAAAGCGGATTTGCTTTTCATGCCGGAGGCTTTTACTTTCTGTTCCAGTATGTACTGCTCATCGTCACTTAGATATATTTTTAACTCGTTTTTGCGTTCTCTGTTTGCCATTTTTTATGTCCTTTCTGTAATGGATTGATGAAAAGATTTTACACTATCTTCTATCCCGTTACGGGGGATATTTGTGCAAAAAAATGAGTGAAAAAAATCAGAAATTCCATTAGGACATTTCGTGATTTTTGAGCGCAGAGGGGGCTAGGGGGAAACTTCCCCATATGCACTAACTTTTCTGGAATACCGATAAATCAAGGACTTTCAGCTTCACAAACCGTTCAAAATATTGCAAAAACATTGTAATTTGATTGATGAAAAAGATTCCAGATCCAGGTAAATTCTCAGTAAGTCCACTTTATAAGCGGGCTTCGGTTAAGTTAATGCATATGGGAAACTTCCCCCTACAAGCATTTTTTACAAGTTTCCGTCTTTTGGAAAATTGTAAAAAATCAGCCTGTGAGGGAACACAGGCAGTGCTTGCTATTCGTTATCCCGACTTCTTTTGGCAGTGCTGATAAATACGGGATTCGTTCAGAAAAAAGTCGGGATAACTTTTACCGTTTTTGAAAAAATAATCAGATTTTTTTGAGGAAGGTAGCCATAGGGGGAACATTACTTTTTCTATAATACCCACAGGGAATCAAACAGCGGAAGGAGGTGAACCATGAAGGACAACGCATTCCAGCGGCGGCGTGATATGGAGCGTATGCTGCTGTCGGGGAAAAAGCTGACTACATCACAAATGATGAAGATGTACGGTGTCGGCAGGAAAGCCATACGCAGGGATTTTGACATCATAGGCGAAGAACTCCCCGTTATCACAAAGCAGGGATATGACGGTGGCTATCTCCTTGCGGACGGTGTGGGACAGCACCAGAACACGCTCACGCAGGAACAGTTGGAATGCTTGGAAAAAATGGCTGTGACCTGTGGTTCAGAGGACAGGAAGATTGTCCTGTCAATTATACATGAATTTGGACCGTACTGCGGAAGTTTTACATAGAAAATGACGGGAGGTGTGGCATGGACACTGCACACCGGAGAATGGAAATCATCAGCATTTTATCCACCAGAGGGCATACGACAATGAGGGAGCTTGCATGGGAACTGGATGTTTCAAGGCGCACGATAATGAATGATGTTATCGCATTGTCTTTTGATTACCCTGTTTATACAAAGCCGGGCGAGGGCGGCGGGGTTTTCATTACAGAAAATTACAAGCCTTATACCAATACCCTGACACTGACGGAACAGAAAACCCTGTGTCGTTTATATGATAAAGCAGAGGAGAAAGAGAAAGAAATCCTTTTCCGCATCATTCACAAATACGGTGCAGACAAACTGAAAATTTAGAACAAAAATATCAAAAACTGAATACATAATCCCACATATGATTCTGCAATTCTTCCCAACTGTTTGCAGAAAAGGTTTTAAGGGATTCTGAATATTTATTATCAAACACAGCGCAAGGGCAGTCACAGACTTATGGGAAAAGTCTGGGCTGTCCTTTTTGCGCGTTTAAGGGAGGCATTTATGGCAAAGAGGTATTACTGGCTGAAACTGAAAGCCGACTGGTTTTCAAACAAGCGCATCAAGAAGTTACGCTCCATAGCGGGCGGCGATACGCACACAATTATCTATCTGAAAATGATGCTGCTTTCGCTGAAGGACGAGGGGAAACTTTACTTTGAGGGCGTGGAGGACAGCTTCGCTTCGGAGATTGCCCTTGCGCTTGACGAGGACGCAGAGAATGTGAAGCTGACGCTTGCATTTTTACAGCGGCACGGGCTGATAGAGATTGGTGATGATGACGAGTACCATCTCACAGAAGTGCCGACAATCATCGGCTCGGAAACAGCGTCAACCATACGTTCAAGGGAGTGCAGGGTACGGAAAAAACAGCTTGCGCTTGAACAGGAAGTGTTGCAATGCAACACAAATGAAACAGACTGCAACAATCTGAAACAGATTTGCCACGTAGAGAGAGAGTTAGAGATAGAGAGATAAAGAGATAGAGAAAGAGGGAGAGAACGGAATCCCCGCCCCCGCCGTTTATGGGAAGTTTAATAATATTTTCCTCTCTGATGCGGAGGTTGACAGCCTGAAAGCGGAACTGCCCGACAAATGGGAATATTACATTGACCGCTTATCCGTACATATTGCTTCAAGCGGAAAACAGTACCATAACCATGCCGCCACGATTTACAAATGGGCGCAGGAGGACACTGAAAAGGCAGCAATCACAGGAAATGCACTGAAAAAGGGAATACCCGATTATTCATACAGTGAGGAGGACAGCTTATGAACGGTTTGACTGACACAATTTTACAGATGATGGACACTATGCCGGAGCAGGAGGATTACGTGGGGGAGGACGGACTGCTGCACTGTGGGAAATGCCATAAACCAAAAGAAGCCTATTTCCCGAAAGGCAGGGCTTTATTCGGTCGTGACCGACACCCGTCTGAATGTGACTGCCGCAGGGCAGAACGTGAAAGGCAGGAGAAAAAGGATGCGGACGAAAAGCACAATGCCGAAGTGGAACGCCTGAAACGGGAGGGCTTTTCCAATCCTGCCATGCGGCACTGGACTTTTGAAAATGATAATGGGAAATGTCCGCAGATAGGGAAAGCGCACTCCTATGTGGAGAAGTGGGAAACGGTGCGCTCTGAAAACCTCGGCTACCTGCTGTGGGGGAATGTCGGATCGGGCAAAAGTTATTTTGCAGGCTGTATCGCCAACGCCCTCATGGAGAAGGAAATACCCGTCTGCATGACGAACTTTGCAACGATACTGAACAACCTTTTCTACGGGGCGGAAAACAGGAATGAATATATCGTAAGGCTCTGCTCCTATCCCTTGCTTATCCTTGATGATTTTGGCATGGAGAGGGGTACGGAATATGGGCTTGAGCAGGTTTACAACGTGATAGACAGCCGGTATATCAGCAAAAAACCGTTAATTGCAACGACGAACCTTACACCGGAGCAACTTAGGAATCCGGAGAACGTGCCGCACGCACGCATTTATGGCAGGCTGCTTGAAATGTGTGTGCCTGTCTGCTTTACGGGTGGCGATTTCCGCAGAATAACAGCACAGCAGAAAATGGAACGCCTTAAAAAGCTGATGGAGGGAGGCGAAAGCCAATGAAAGAAGTTCCCATTTGGGAAAAGAGTAATCTAAGTCTGGAAGAAGCCGCCGCTTATTCAGGGATTGGTGTAAATAAGCTACGTGAGCTTACCAACGAGAGAAACTGCCGATTCGTTTTGTGGGTTGGCAATAAGCGGTTAATCAAACGCCGACTGTTCGATCAATATATCGAGCAGGAATATTCTATCTGACAATGGAGATTATCTCATTTCTTGCAGTTTTTACGAATCCTATGGTGTAAAATCGGCTTTGATATGGTACAATGAATGAGTCATATCAAGGCTCTTTCCACCACGGAAAGGAGTTTGAAAATGTCTGAAAAACGGAAAGACAATAAAGGACGAGTCTTAAAGACAGGAGAGAGCCAGAGAAAAGACCTGATTTATCAATATCGGTACACGGATGTTCATGGAAAGCGGCAGACTATTTATTCCTCTGATTTGAAGGAACTGCGAGAAAAAGAAAAGGTCATTCAAAAGCAGTTTGATGATGGGATTGATTATGCCGCTGGAGAAGTTACGGTTATCGCTCTATTGGAACGCTATATCAGTTTGAAACAGGGTGTGCGCTACAATACCAAAGTCGGATACAATTTTGTGCTGAATCTGATTAAGAAAGAAAAGTTTGGTTATCGGCATATAAGGGATATTAAGGTGTCGGATGCCCAGCAGTGGATCATGAAGCTGCATAGTGACGGTAAAGGATACAGCACGATTACAAGTGTTCGAGGTGTTGTCAAGCCTGCTTTTCAAATGGCATATAATGAAGACATTATCCGCAGGAATCCATTTGATTTTAAGCTGGTAGACGTTGTTCCAAACGATTCACAAAAACGTATCGCCATGACAGAGGAGCAACAGGAACTTTGGATGGGGTTTATTCGTAAAGATAAAACCTATACAAAGTATTATGATGAGTTTGTTGTGCTACTGGGAACAGGAATGCGTGTCAGTGAGTTTTGTGGCTTGACAAAAAGTGATTTGGACTTTGAAAGCCGGAAAATCCGTGTGGATCATCAGCTTGTCAGGGAACGGGGCGGAAAGTATTATGTGGAGGAAACAAAAACAGAGTGCGGATGCCGTTTTATCCCAATGACGGAGGAAGTATATCACAGCTTGAAGAATATCCTTGCCAACCGTCCGAAATTGAAAACAGAAGCAATCATAGACGGCTACAGCGGTTTTCTTCTGATTGACAAAGACAATCACCCGAAAGTGGCATTACATATCGAAAACGAGATGCGGTGGGCAATGAAGAAATACAAGAAACTTTATCCTGAAAAACCATTGCCGCATATCACACCTCATGTATTCCGGCATACGTTCTGTACCAACATGGCAAATGCGGGCATGGATATAAAGACTTTGCAGTATGTGATGGGACACTCTGATGTAGGTGTTACACTGAATGTCTACACTCATGCCAGCTATGACCGCGCAGCGGAACAGATGACGAAAATTTTAGACTTCAAAGCCGATACGCAAGGGAAACAGAGAAAATCAGGTTGAAAATGAATCAAATCACTACACCAATTACTACACCATTTGCTCATAAATTTGCGTAGATTTATAAAGAAATGCGTGAATTTGGAGCAAGACACAAAAAATGAAAAAAGCGCCGGAAAGCTTGAAATATCAAGGATTGAAGGCTTATGAAGGGATATAAAAGATATGATAAAAATACTTTTCGTGTGCCACGGCAGGATTTGTTGGCCATGGTAAAATGCTTATAAATCCAATATTTTTTGTATTTCTTACTCAATTTTACCAATAATTTACCAATATTTCTGGAGAGTCAGACTTGCAATTATTAAACCAGAATGAGGAGATTAACAAGATGGATGAATTGAAAAAGCATATTTATGATGAAAATAATGGACTGCATTATACGTTGGTAGGCGGTTACTATGTCCCGGACTTGAAGCTGTCAGAGGAAAACCACCCTATCGGACATTATGGGGGGTTGCATCGGGAATATCTCAAACAGGAGCATACGGCACGGTACAGTTCCCTTATCCTGACCGGGAAATTGTGAACATACCTTGCCGATCTGAACGAGCAGGCGGAGGAACGGCTGGACGTAATCATCGAGCAGATGAAAGCCACCGAGGGAGTGACCGAGGAACTGAAAGCCCGGAATCAGCTTGAATGGGTAGGCCGGATGAACAATATCCGCAACCAGGCAGAGGAAATCATAAACAGCGAAATGATTTATATTTGATTGGACATGGAAAGGCCAGCCGGCACCCGGCTGGTCTTTCTAACCTTCCCTGCGCTCCAATACCGCCCGAATCATGGAAACGGCGATTTTCTGCTGGCTGGGCGGCGTGCTTTCCCATAGCTCTGCCAGCTCCCGTATTTTGCTGACCTCATTATCTTCCAGCGCATCCCGCAGCAGATAATCAGGGGAGATTTTCAGTGCGTTGCAGATATTGATAAATACGGGCAGGCTGGGAACCTTTGTCCCACCCTCAATCTGTCGGAGATATGTTGCGTTGATATTGCACAGTTCCGAGAGCCTGTCCGCCGTGAATCCCCGGTCTTTCCTCACCATGTTGATACGTCTGCCTAATCCTTTTCCTTCCATAATGCCCACCCATTTCATAAGCTATTAGCATTTATTTTATTCACTTTTAGACTACATCACGCATAGAGATTGCAATAGATTCTAAAAGGCTATATAATATTAGCTAATATACTATAAAATATGAAAGTGGAACAACAGAATGGAACTGAACTATTTTAGGGACAGGCTTTTTGATTTACTGAACGACAACGAGGGGATGGGGAT